>JAIRLS010000099.1 GCA_031259205.1 Bacteroidales bacterium
TCGCGTTGATGTTCGTCAAAGAGCCTTTTCCCCATTCCTTCGCGGTGAACACGTCGGGGATGATGGATACGGTTGTTTTGCCGTAATCCTCCATCCGCTTTTTCATGTCTTTTACGTTGTCGGGACGAATGTCCCACGTTCCTACCAGTTCGATTCCTTCCACATAAGGGATTTTTACCGCCTGCATCAACATCTCTTCCGTTGATGGATTGTCCTTGTAACCCTTGCAGAATCTGTCGCAGGTGTTACCCAAATTACCTAAAATTACCGAATACTTGTACATACTTTTTGAATTTTGAATTATGAATCATGAATTATTACTCGTACAGTTCAGGCAGATCAATCAAAGTTCTCTCAAACATTTTCTGCCCGCCCTTTTCGTTGGGATGATGATAAATCTCGCCCCAGCCGTTGGTGTAATTTTCCCAGTACATCGTGGTTTTATCGACTTCCCGTCCATCGCCGGCGAGCGAGGTAACAAGGTCAAACTTGCAGCCTTTGACGCCGTATTTGCGGCGCACCTGTTCAATTACGGCGTTCACGGCCACCTGCGTGCCGCTTTCGTTGCACGGGATATTGTTCAGGATGGGAATGGCGCCCTGCGACTGGATGTATTCCACCAGTTCGCTCAGGTTGGCCTCGGTGTTGCCGCCGTTGGTGCCGATGGTCACCATTACATATTGGGCTTTGACAAACGGCAATTCGTTCCTGATGTATTCCAGGACCGTGTTGATGTTTCCGCCGCTCCGTCCGCTCGACACGGCATTGCCGTTCAGTCTGCCGATGAGCCGCTGCGTCCATGACAGCGGAAAATCCGCCGTCGGGAAATAGCCTTCCGGCTGGGTAATGGAATCGCCGTAAACCAGCAGCTTTACGTTGCCTTTGAGGGCATAGACGCTCATTTGCTTCACCAGCACGGACGTTCCGCTCACCAGGCCGAAACAATAGTGATCCCACTGCATCCCCACGCTGAAACCGGCCTGTAGCGCCCCCTGTCCGACGCCGCCCTGCCCGTCGTGCACGGCGGTGATTTCCGCCTCCTCGCCGGTCTGTTCGTCCACAATCCGCACTTTCGCCTGCTGATAAACATGGTAAATCTCCACGGTGTATGCGCGATCGCCCTGCAGGAAATCAACCGTTTTCTCCGTCGCCGGATTAGTGGCAATGGATATGCGCCGGTTCGGTACATCAATGTATGCATTGAAATCGCCCTCACTGCTCTTGAAAACCGCTTTGGCGTCGGTGGAAAATTTTACCTTGTACTGCACCATGCGTTCCGCCAGCGCATAGAATTTGTTCAATTTGACGATATTTCCCTTTTGGGTAATATTCAAGCCTTCGGCGGTGTAACTTCCCGCTCCGTTCAACAGTAAATCGGAAACGGGAACGCTGTTAAAGTTTTTTTCATAAAGGACGGTATTTTTATTGAGGGGCTCTATTTTCAGCGTCGTCAGGCTGTAAGGTTTAACCGTGATTTTCTCAGGACGGCGTTCCGGGAAAGACAGATTAACCGTTTCGTCCCGGTCTGACAGCGAGCGTAAACGTACAGTCATGCTGCCGTCTTTATCCGAGGATTTCAAAATGGTCACCACTACTTTTTCATTATCTATCGCGATAAGCGGATTTATCGAAGGGTCTTTATCTGCCGGAACATGAACTAAAGGCTGAGCCTGTTCCACGCCAAACCGGTTTGCTGCGACCGCGTCATATTTGTCGTGAGGTAAAATCCTGTACCGGAATGTTACCGGCCCGTCCTGCGTCAAGGGGAAATTGGTATGCCAGTGGTTATTCATGACCCATGAATAAATCGTGGAACTTGGTTCAAGTTTTTTTAACCAGGGGCCTTGGGAGCCCCAGCTTAATGAGATATTGGCATACCGGCCTCCGTATTCGAATAAAGGCGCATCAAGCGAACACCACGTTACGCCGTGCGCGTCATTTGAAATATCCAGCCACCGCTGCAGGGCTATCCAGTTGCGGTTTCCCTGCGGCCACTGGTCTTTTTCCATTTCCATGATTCCCCACGGAATGTCCACGCGCGTTTTTGAGTTGGGAATATTAAAGCCGAACCCGAAGTGAATCCCATCTTTTTCCACTAAAGGCAATTTATCCACGACATTCGTTATTTCCATCCAGGGCAAGCCGGCTGTCAAGCGAACGGTGCGCGATACGCTGCGGCATCCTTTCGCTTTTGAGTCGATGCGTATTTCGGCCACAAGCGGTCCGTTTTCCATAACGGTTATTGAATATACGGAATCGGGCTCCGGAGCGTCTATATTTGCAGGCAACCAGTTGAAGGAATTGCCTCCCTTGTTGACGTGCCGATCAATGTAATTATACGTTGAGTCAGCTTTACGAACAAACGATACGATATTCCCTGTTTCGGTATCAATCGTCACTTTGAGATGCTCGTTTTCCAGCGTGTTTTTGGCTATCCTGCATCCGTTGCTGTAAGTGGATTTTCCCGCTGCAACCCGGTAATGGCGCGAGCCGAATGCCGGAATATCCTGTGCGATAAATAAAAGTTCCCCGGTAGATAAGCGTTGCGAGGGCACCGCTTTGCCTTCGGCATTGAGCACCCTGTCGCCCAACAGGCTTTCCGCTTTCGAAAGAACAACGGTTCCGCTTCTTGTCCACGACTGCGTGTTGAATACCGCGATTCCGCCGTTCGACGGCCCGTGAGGAGTCTCAAACGCTCCGTTCGACTTATCCGTAACGGGCGCCAGCGCTTCATCCAATAATACGGCGGCACGCCCGGCGGCTTCGTGAAAATACGACTGTTTCACTTTCCATATCGCATCCTGGAAGAAAGGGTCAGCGGGATTCTCAAAACACCACGTGTGTTCGGAGCCTAAAGCGATGTATCGCCATGCTTCGTCAAACTCCGCGCGGGGGGCGGCTTTTCCTTTGTACAGCATGCTCCACACGGTTTCGGCCTGCACTAATTTTTCTTTCGCATTCCGGTTCAGGGCGGTCAATTTTGCGGCCGTGCCCAGTCCGTCCGTCCAGTATTCCGTATAATCACCTGTCACGGTGGGTAAGCGGTCGCCGTATTTTTGCTCAATCATCGACATGATTTCATGGCCGCCGCTGATGATAATCCGGGGGTAGGCATATTTTTCGTTCCATTCCTTTACGGCATGCGGCACATCCGCATCAAGCGGGCTGTTGTCCCACAAAGACCAGGAAAGGACTAAAAAATCATACGGGTATTTCTCCTTTTCCAGATTAATCAGTTGCGAGGTGAAATCGACATTTGCATGTCCTGTTTTAATGAAAGGCGGAACCTTGCCGTTATCCCGCTGTCCGAACCAGGGACGGCCTGTCTCGCCTCCTTTTTTCGCGCTTCCGCTATTGGCGTACATTCCCGGCTGGAGAAACAGGACTTTTGAGACGCCGTCGGGGCCAACCCACCAAAACGGATAACCGTCTATCCCGTTACGCGCATTTCCGGCTCTGTCATTATTCGGCCAGCACATGATGTATTTAACGCCTTCCTGTGCCATAACCGGAATGATCCCCCACGAGATTCCGGGGATATCAATTTGCTGGAACACATCTGCCGTCTTCCCGGTCAGCCGTTGCATTTCGCGGCTGAAGCCGAAAATGTGAAAAAGTTCTTCGTCCGAACAAATGCTGGTGTTGAGATTAAGGTAGCTTGCATCAATGCCCAACTGTCCCTTTTGTATAGCGTTCAGCAGCGTATCCCGCAATTCGGGATTAGACGTCCACAAACGTTCGAGCGGCCAGGTGACTTCAGGGTTCCATACAAATTTGGAGCCTTCGGGGAAATGGGCTGTTTCCTGTGCAAGTTTAATGCCTTCTATAATATTCGTCTTGTGAAGAAGCTCCACATTCTTGTGGGTGTTGGTATACCCGATGTCCACATGCGAATGATTGTACAGGTAAATATTCCAGTAACGCATGGGAGGGACAAGCAGTTCTTGCCGGATCTTCTCTTTTTTGTGCCGGACACTTAAAACAGCCTTACATTCTTTCTTAACACCTGCATTTTCGGGCAGTAAAACCTCTACTGTCGCGGAATCTTTTGCATTCAGGACAACTTCGGTTTGCTCCGTTTTGTTTTCGGCGCGTACCTGTATGGAAAAGGTTCCTTTCAGCTCCCTGCCTTTTATTTTTACGACGACCAAACGCGCCGGCGCTTTATTCCGATTGTATAGATATACCGGTTGAACATCGCACTGCAACGTAACATCCGATGATTGCGCTTTGGCAAATGGTCCGAAAAAAAACAGACACACAACCAGCAATAAGTAGTTTTTTCTCATAATTTTCATTTTATGCTTCCGTAC
>JAIRLS010000298.1 GCA_031259205.1 Bacteroidales bacterium
TTTTTTTTCTTCGGAAAAAATAATCTGTCAGGAGAAGCATGTATTAAAAAAAGGAGTAACTTGCATTTTAATAGTTTACTTGACGGTGATGAAAGAAGATGCCGAAAAAATATTTGTCAATCGCGAAACGGAGCGTAAATACAGGATGTTGTTGAAGGCAGGGAAGAATGTACTTCAAGACGATACGTCCGATTTTCGCGAGGCTTTCCGTTTAATTGAGCATGAGGGATGGGGCATATCATCTACTCTGTATGGACAGTCCGCTCTTGATTTTGGTCTTGACCTGGCGTTGATTGCTGTGGAAGAATTGGGATTGCGGAAACCTTCGGTATTGGCCTCCATGTTGTACCATTTTGTTCGTTCCGATCCGAAAGGAGAAGTTACTTCACGCGAAACAGCCCGAATGGAAATGATTCGGCGTCTTTTCGGCGAGAAAGTAGCCGTTATCACCGGCGAGTTAGCTTGCATCTCCGGTATTTCGGTTAAAGACAGCATACATCAGGCGGAAAACTTTCGCAACATGCTGCTCTCTATGGTAACCGACATTAATGTGATACTTATCAAGTTGGGCGAACGGCTCAAGTTGATGCGCATGTTGGAACGGTTTCCCGAAAAAGAGCGTTATACCTTTGCTTCCGACACTTTTTTCCTCTTTGCTCCGTTGGCGCACCGGCTGGGGCTGTATAACATCAAGTCGGAAATGGAAGATTTGTCGTTGAAGCAGATACAACCGGAATCCTACTGCAACATTACCCGCAAACTTGCCGAAACGACCACCAAACGAAACCGGTTTATCAAGGAATTTGTACAACCGATTCACGATGAACTGGCGCGGCAGGGATTTGACTTTACCGTCAAAGCACGTCTCAAATCCGTATATTCCATCTACAACAAGATGGTAAAACAGCGTATCGACTTTGAAGAAGTTTATGACCTGTTTGCTATCCGGATTATTCTTTCTTCGCCGTTGCACAGGGAAAAGTCGGACTGCTGGCATGTCTATTCGACAGTGACAGACCTGTATCAACCGAACCCGCTCAGAATGCGCGACTGGATTTCAGTGCCCAAATCCAACGGCTACGAATCGCTGCACACTACCGTGATCGGACCCGAAGGACGTTGGGTTGAAGTGCAAATCCGTACCGCGCGTATGGACGAGATCGCGGAAAAGGGACTGGCTGCGCACTGGAAATATAAGGGCGGCCAGGCCGACGAAAACATGGAACAACTGTTACAGCAGATTCGCGAAAGCCTTGATTCGCAGGATATCGAAATATCCGAACGACTGAACAACATGAAACTGAATCTCTATTCGAAAGAGATATTTGTTTTTACGCCCAAAGGCGATTTGCGAAAACTGCCTGTGGGAGCAACAGTGCTGGATTTCGCATTCGACATCCATACCGGTGTCGGCGCCATGTGTATCGGCGGAAAGGTCAACGGGAAAAACGTACCCATCCGCCATGTCCTTCAAAACGGCGACAGGGTAGAAATTACTACCTTTAAAAATCAAAAACCCAATGCCGACTGGCTCAACATTGTGGTTACTTCGAAAGCCCGCAACCGTATCAAGGCATTGCTCAAAGACGAAGAACACAAAATCTCGGAACAGGGACGAGAAATTCTGATGCGCCGTTTCAAAAACTGGAAATTACCCATGGATGATTATGCTTTGAAAATCATTCAAAAACTGCACAAGGTGAAAACCTACACCGAAGTGTACGCGCTGGCAGTGGACAACAAACTGGATTTTCCCGCCATCAAGGAAGCTGTTTCTACCGTAGAAGAAAAAGTCAAAACTCCGGATAAAATAGACCAACAGGCAATAAAAAAACTTGCCCGCCCGCGACATGGAAAAGACGACGAAAAAACGCTTATCTCTATTGACGGAAAAACAGGAGATTGGGACTTCAAACTGGCGAAATGCTGCAACCCTGTTTACGGCGACCGCATTTTTGCCTTTGTCACCATCAACGAAGGGGTGAAAATCCATCGTGAAAACTGCCCGAATGCAAAGCAAATGGCGGAAAGATACGGTTACCGCATCATGGACGCCCACTGGGTAGATTCCGAACAGGAACTGCTGTACCAAACGGACTTGTGGGTGACGGGATACGATGAAACAGGCGTAGTCAATCGTCTTACCGACGTCATCTCCAAAGAACTGAATACCGCTATCCGCTCCATTTCGCTACAAACCAACGACGGCGTCTTTGAAGGAACCCTCTCTGTGATGGTAGCGGATATTACCCGCCTGAACACCCTCATCAACAAGATCAGGAAAGTCAAAGGCATCATCAAGGCCAACAGGATTGCCACCTGAAAACTGCGGCCATTTCCGCCGCGTCCCACGGAAGAACGGCCACATGAAAATCCGTTGCCTTAACGTTTTTTCAATTAGCTTCGACAAGAATGTCGGGATTCCTGTCCTTTACGCTTTTGCAGGCGTTCCTGCCAAAGGTATTTCTTCCTTCAAACCCGGTACAGGTCCCATTTGGAAGGTTTCCGGTCCGAGTTTCATGTCGGAAGCCATGATTTGATCCCAGGTGATGAATTTGCCGGTATATGCCGATTCGCGTCCCATGATGGCCATCAGCGTGGACTGGACGTGCTGTTCCACATCGTTGACCGGCTGGTTGGTACGGATAGCGGTTATCAGCCGGATGTGTTCCTGCACGAAGGGGTCGGGAACGGCCATTGACTGGTCGGCGTCTTCGGCTTTGGGAGCGGGATATTCCCACATCAGCGAACCGTCGGGATGCCAGATTTTGTTGTAACAGTTGGTATAGCCTTTGGTACCGTACACCATGATGATGGTCTGGTTGTCGCATCCTGCAATTTGCCGCGAGGTACAGAGGGTCCTCATTCCGTTTTCGTAAAGGTACTCGACACTGAAATTGTCATACATGTCGCCTGTAACGCGGCGTTGACGGCCACCGGTGGCTTCGGCGCGTACCGGTCGCCGGTCGCCGATGAACCACGACATCTGGTCTATCTCGTGAATGAACTGTTCTACGATGTGGTCGCCCGAAGTACAGCAGAAATTCACCCAGTTGCGCAAAAGGTACTCCATGTCCGTCCATTCCGGCCGCCGCTGGATATACCACAATGCGCCGCCCATACGGGAAACATGCGCCGACACGATCTCTCCGATCGCCCCTCCCGCTACGCGACGGTATGTTTCAATACAGTCCTTTTGGGAACGCCTGATAGTGCCGCTGATCACCGACAGCCCCTGTTGGACGGCCTGTTTTCCGGTCACTAATATCTGACGTGCGCCGACAGGATCAACAGCGCAAGGTTTTTCGATAAAACAATGCTTGCCTTTCTCAATGGCATAGGCAAAATGTGCGGGACGAAAAACAGGAGGCGTACACAACAGTACGACGTCTATGTCCGCATCAATTACTTTCTGATAGGCGTCAAAGCCGATAAAACAGTTGTTGTCGGCAATATCCTGGCCTTTCCCTTTCAGGGTTTCGCGGCAAGCGTCCAATTTATCCTTGAAGACGTCGCCTATAGCTACGACTTGAAGGCCGGCGCCTGCATCTAAAAAATTACACGCTGCCCCTGTCCCGCGACCTCCGCAACCTACCAGGCCTGCTTTGAGGGGTTTGCCATCCGGCGCGGATTTCAATATCTCAGGTACTGCTACCTCTTTTGCTTTCTCCTGTTTCGCCCCCGAACATCCGCCCAACAAAGCGGGGACAGAAACGGCGCTCATCACGCCTAATGCCGAACTTTTGACAAAATCTCTACGATTGAACTTTTCCATGTATTATAAAATTGAATTAAAGAATAAAATTTATTTTTGCAAAAGTACTTTTTTATTTTTAATTCGGAATTTGTCAACATAAAAAAATAGGATTAAAAATCAAAAAAAAAAACGGCTAAGGGACGTGGGAATAAATAACAGATATACTTCACGCGGTCATGTTTTGTGCATTGGGCTCGTCAAAAAATTGGAAGTTTAACGTTAATAACGTATTTAATTCCGAACAATATTTAGTACTGACCATATTGAAAAAGTCCGTCA
>JAIRLS010000112.1 GCA_031259205.1 Bacteroidales bacterium
ACCCTTGAATACAGTAATAAAACTATCCCGGTCATCAGTGGCAATACTTCCGCAGGTTACTCCTGAATCGGATAATTTTTTCTTCAATTTCCCTGCGGTTTTCATGTCTTTGACACTGGGACACCCTACGAGATTTTCCAGAAATCAGGGGTAAAGAGCGGGGCAATTTGTCGGTGTTTTGGTGTGAGCAGCATCGTTTGAGTGAGTGTTTTCTCTGATAATGGCAACCTGACTTTCATAGTTGTAACCGTTTTAGCAATGTCCAAGACCTTATCGACACTCAAACTAACGCCTTTCAGCCTCAAAATACGCTCTAATTCCTTATAAACTTTCACTGCTGTCCGGTTAAAATATCAAATAATTCGGTAACACGCTGTGTTTTATGCATATATGCGCAAATCAATAACATAAGGGTTACTTTTTTATATGTTTCGGAGAATCTCATATTTGCAGTCAAATCTGTTTCTATTTGCAAATATTTAATTGTAGAGCGCTTAAAATCGAAAAACTACATCCCTGTAAACTATTTCACATACACAAAAAAAAATCACATAATTTTAACCTGACAGCAGTGACAAAGTATAGAAAATTTAACAAAGAGTCATTGAATATCGTGGTAGCGACGCACTCCATCAAGGTAATCAGAAAAATCAAATAAATCACAGTTCAGATTTCTTCCAACGGGTCTTCGTCGATAGCCGACATACGGGCATACATTTCGACCATAGCCGCCTGAGTAAGCAGCCATTTGGTTTTATCCTTTTTTTCTCCACGAATATCTCGGTTGAAAAGTCCGTTGCTTTCCCTCGCGTGTTCCCATGCACAGTCCAGATTTTTACGGAATGTTTCCACGTATTTTTTATTTTTGTCAATATGATATAGCTCGATAAAACCTCTAAACATGACCGCATTAAACCATGTATTTTCATTTTTAAGTAGGCGGTTTTCCCCTTCTCCGGTATCGTAATCCTCGAAAAATGAATTATAACAGGATTCTGCCAGACGCAGGGCATCCGTAAGATACTTGTTGTCTTTGGTTTCTTTGTAAAGCAATGCGGCTCCTTGCAACATCTGTCCGGAGTTGTACGAATATTTTCTCTTGTCAATTCGTTTGTTCTGTTTTATGTTGTCAAAATACAGGTAATCAATGGAGTCCTGTAAGGTGTTTTTTGTCCATTCGTATATTTTTATTGCCGTAGTCAGGTATTCCGTATTATTTGTGGATTTGAACAACTTCATGGCGGCCACAACGGAAGGTGCATTTGAACAGGTATTTTTCGATGTTTTTTTCTGTTCCGTCCAGTATATTCCGCCTCCGAGTTGTTCATCCCAGCCGCTGATTACAAACTGCCATGTTTTTTGAGCTTTGTCTAAGAGGCTTTTGTCTCCGCTTTTCAGGTATGCGTCGGCAAAATCAATGACTAACCATACGTTATCATCATAAAAACGGTCGGAAACCGGCGCCGAATTTATGTAAGAGGCATATCCGGCCGGTAAACGTCCGGTGTCGAAATATTCTTCCAATCCTTTCAGTATTTTATTGTTGAGCATATCCTGGTATTTTTTATCTCCGGTGCGGTAATACAGTGCATTAACCGCTGAGAATGTCCCTGAAAAAGGCCAAAGGTACGAGTATGGATTGGAGCGTTTCGCTTGTTCTTCGGATGCCAGGTAATGGGCTGTATATTTGTCGTCAAAAGGAAAGGTTTCGCGTAACAGGCAAGTGTTCGGCGCCGAATAATGCCGGTAAATGGCCTCAAGCGTTTGCTCCGCCCTTTTCAAGTTTACATGGTCCCTGCAATAAACAAAATTAGAAAATAAACATGAGAAAAATAAACAAACCAAGATATTTACAAACGAACGGAAACTGTAATTCTTCTTCATCGTAATCCGTATTTTCCATGATTTTGCAGTCGTCAATTCGCTGCTGCCGTGGTTGTTGTCAGGCTTTTGGTTTTCGCATAATCGCCCACAGGATGAACGCGAATCCTCCCACCACTATGATGGGTGCAAGGGTAATCCTTCGAAAACTGAATATTTCCGGATTGAACACGTTGGGATCGTTTGATTTCCCGCCTGTCATCAACAAAAAACCGATAATCAGGATAACTACCCCCACGCCAATATATTTGTAATTGTCCTTCCAGATAGGGAAAGGGGGCGTTTCGTCCGACCGTGAGCGTGTGTCCACGTGTTTTGGAGTTTTCATGTCTGTTATTTGATATAATTTAGATTTGCAAAATTAGATGAATTTCTTAAAATTTCCAAGCGCCTGGACCGGAAAAAGTTTTTGCTGCTACCATGGGACTTGTCCTGATACGCACAGTAACCCGATAAATTGTTCTTGTAAATTAAAAATTATGAAAGAACGGATTCGATGATGGTCGTCCAGTTGTGCGTGTCGGGAGCGTCGCCGTACTGTATGGCTCTTAGCAGTTGGTATAAGCGGGTACTGACCGGTCCTGCTTCGGCTCCATAGTCGTATATTTTGTTGGTTTCCGGATCGAAGATTTTCCCGATAGGGGTAATCACGGCAGCAGTGCCGCATTCCCCCACTTCTTCAAAAGATTCCAGTTCACTTACTTCTATTTGTCGGCGTTCTACCTTAATGTTCAGATCCTTGGCCAGCGATACCAGACTGTTGTTGGTAATGGAAGGGAGGATGCTCTGCGAGTCGGGCGTGATATAGGTGTTGTTCCTGATGGCGAAGAAATTGGCTGGGCCACATTCGTCGATATATTTTTTTTCTCGCGCGTCCAGGTAGAGGTTGGTGGAATAACCTGCTTTTTGTGCTTCTTCGGCAGCAAGGAGGCTGGCGGCATAGTTGCCGCCTACCTTGACGTGTCCGGTGCCGAGCGGCGCCGCGCGATCTCTGTTGCGGGTAATCATGACGTCCACAGGTTTGAATCCGGTTTTAAAGTAAGGCCCTACCGGCGTTACAAAGACCAGAAACAGGTATTCGCCGGAAGGTTTGACGCCTATGGTGGGGCCGGAGCCGATCAGCAGCGGTCGAATGTAGAGAGTGGCGCCCGATTCGTAAGGCGGTACAAAGCGTTCATTGAGCCGTATCACTTGTGTGACTGCTTCTGTGAACAGTTCGACGGAGGGCGTCACCATACGGATATACTCGCCTGACTTCTGCATCCGGCGGGCGTTGTCGACACACCGAAAGACGCGTATCTTCCCGTCTTTACCACGAAAAGCCTTCATGCCTTCAAAGGCCGCCTGTCCGTAGTGCAGGCAAGTGGCTGCCATGTGCATGGTAATCTGTTCGGATGAACAAATTTCGAGCTTGCCCCATTGCCCGTTTTTGTTATAACACCTTATGTTATAGTCGGTCTTTATGTAGCCGAAGGG
>JAIRLS010000146.1 GCA_031259205.1 Bacteroidales bacterium
AATAGAGGAACGCAGATTTTTATTTTATGGATAATCAACTTCTTTCGTTTTGTACGCCTCGTTTTTATCTGTGCAAATCCACATCATCTGCGTCATCTGCGTGCTTTTGAGACAGCCCCTTCACCACATTTATGAATCCTCTCGCGGGGAAACAGGGAAAAACGGGCGTCCTTTTTCTATTGATATTGTTCCCCTGACGGGGAAGATATGCGTCGGCACAAAATCATACCGCGCAAAATTTAGCCTCGGATTTTTTTCTGCAAACTTAAGGTTGATCCGGATTACCCTATAAATTGCGAAGAAACGTTTATAAGTTTGTGTGTAATCCGAAAAATTCATTTTACCTTTGCATTTTAAAAAATCAAGAAAGATTATAGACAATATGGTAGAGAAATTTGGAAAAACATGGTGGGGAGAACATTGGTTACGCTCACTTGAAAATGTGGATTATGACAATCGTTTGCCGCGTGGCGCTTCTTATGCTCGTAGCGGTCATGTGGAAAGCATTAAAATTAATGGGAATCAGATTAATGCCAAAGTTTCCGGCAGTCGTGTAACGCCTTACAAGGTAACGATTATTGTGCCGCCGTTTTTTGAAGAGCAGATTGAACAATTGATGACAAAAATCATCGAATGTCCTGCTCTTATTTCCAAATTGCTGAATCGTGAGCTTGATCCTGCTATTTTACAGATTGCCGAAAAATTGGGACTAAAGGTGTTTCCACGACAATGGACAGATTTTAAAATGCAATGTTCCTGTCCTGATTGGGCGGTACCATGCAAACATCTGGCTTCGGTTATTTACATGTTATGTCGGGAAATTGACAACGATCCGTTTTTGGTATTCAACATTCACAACGTAAACCTGCTTGACGAACTGAAAAAACGAGGCGTTTTTATCGCCGACCAAAAAGATACCGAAATACCTCTGCTCAAAACGCAATGGAAAACGAAAAAAGAAAAATCGGAAGCTATTTTTGAAGAGGCCGTTTATGGGCGAGTAGATTTTTCACAATTGCAAAATATTTCGGATGCTCTGATACGATTGTTACCTGATGCGCCTCCATTTTATCCTTTCGGTAATTTCCGCGACAAATATGCGGTACAACTTACCCGTATTACCAAAGGTACAGGTCGTATCCTCTCCAATCGGTTAGATGTTCATGCGGTTTTTCCCTCATCAATTGACAAACAAAAAATCAACAATCGAACGACTTTAGCATTGATCGTCAATGGAAATAACCAAACGGAAATCGTCGGTGAAAATCATTCCATTCAGGATTTGAATGTCCTGATTGCCGCACTTTTTGACTTGAATCCCGATCATTTGCTTGATGTACAGCCGTCCGTTGCCGCATTTCACAAAATTTTGTTAGCTTCGCTGCATCTGACAACAAACGGAATGATTATTCCGCAAATTGTACAATTGGACAACAAGCAGTTTATTATTCGTTGGTTGGCTTCCCTGTTAGACAATCGCGTAAAGACATTAGTCGAAAAGCTGTCTGCCGTTCTTCCCGACGGACTTTTGCTGACAAAAGTAATCGAAAGGAAAAAAGAAAAAATTATACCTGTCGAAAATCAAGTCACAGAATTGTTGGCGCTCTTTATCAGACAAATAGTTACACATTTGTCTAAATCAACAGATGATTTGTTTGAAAGCTTGTTTTTCAAAGATAACGCTCACGAGTTCTCGTCTGTTGGAGAAAAAGCTTTAAGCGGAGGAATAAAAGTCTGGTTAAATCGCTATTTCCTGACCGCTGAAACGTATAAGCCTGTCATCACGGTTTCGGAATTGCCCAATGAACAGTTTGATGTACGGATAAGCGTAGAAGACACGGTAAACAGCGAACAATTACCTGTTTCGCTGGAAAATATATTGAAACAAAAACAATATGAAAAACAGCGATATAAAATATTGCAGACAGTGTCGTTGCTTATGCCTTTCATTCGTGGTTTGGATACGCATATCAACTTGGGCGGAAATACGCCCATTCGTTTTTCCAACAGCGAGTTTGCACCCTTTCTGATGGATGTGCTTCCCGTTATTCGTCTGCTTGACATCAAAATTATGTTGCCGAAATCCTTGCAAGAATTGCTGCGCCCCAAAGCATCGGTCAGATTGAAGAAAAATCCGGATGGTCAAGGTTTTATTCGCTTGGATGATTTATTTTCATTTGATTGGCAAGTAGCTGTTGGAGATCATGTTATTCCTCCTGAAGAATTTAATAAACTGTTGAAAAATGCTTCTCGACTTTTTAAATTCAAGGAAAATTATATTTATGTGAGTGATGCGGATATTGAAAAATTGCACAAGATATTTACCAACACGAAACCGCTAACGCCTTATCAATTATTACAAATCGCTTTGGCAGAGGAATATGACGGAGCGCCGGTTTTGCTCACGGATGAAGTAAAGGAATTGATACGTGAGCTGACTGCCAACGAAGATGTTCCATTGCCGCAAGGTCTAAATGCACAACTCCGCCCATACCAGCAACGCGGTTTTTCGTGGATGTATCGCAATAGCCGCATCGGTTTCGGTAGTATTATTGCCGACGATATGGGGCTTGGGAAAACGGTACAAGTGATTTCTATTTTACTGAAATTTAAAGAAGAAAAGCTCCTTGACAAAACGCACAAAGCCTTGGTTGTAGTACCGACAGGCTTGCTTAGTAATTGGCAAGCAGAAATTGACAAATTCGCTCCCACGCTCTCATCCCATATTTTTCACGGGACAACACGCAATATGGAACAGTTTGACGCTGACATAATGTTGACCACTTACGGCGTACTTCGCAGTGACGCCGATCTGCTCAAAAAACAAAAATGGCAGGTAATGATTATTGACGAAGCGCAAAATATTAAAAATTATGAGGCGGCACAATCGAAAGCCGTAAAGAGTATCCCGTCTAATATTCGTATTGCCATGAGTGGAACGCCGGTCGAAAACAGGCTTACAGAATTTTGGTCTATTATGGATTATGCTAACAAAGGCTATTTGGGCAATATCAAAACATTTAAAGAAGACTATGCTCACCCTATTCAAGTTTTTAATGATGAACAAATTGCAACTAAATTTCGAGAGATTACCGCTCCGTTTATGATGCGACGTATGAAGTCAGACAAAAGTATTATTTCCGATTTGCCCGATAAAATTGAACAAAATCAATTTGCCCTGCTTACCAAACAGCAAGCAGCCTTATACCAAAAAACCATGTTGGCAGCAATGAAAGAGATTGAAGGTTGCACGGAAAATGACAGCCAAACGCTTTTCAAGCGGCAAGGCTTGGTATTGCAGATGATACTTGCCTTGAAGCAAATTTGTAATCATCCGACGCAATTCCTGAAAAATGGACAATTTGACGCTTCGTTGTCTGGAAAAACAGAATTACTTTTTGAATTGCTCGACAGTATTATCCAAAATGGAGAAAAAGTGTTGATATTTACGCAATTCAAAGAGATGGGCGACTTGATATGTCGTTTCATTACAGAATATTTCGGCGAAAAACCGTTATTTTATCATGGCGGCTGCAACATCAAACAGCGGGAAGAAATGGTTGATCGATTTCAACACAACCGCGCCGATAAACTGTTTATTCTTTCTCTCAAGGCTGCCGGAACAGGTTTGAACCTGACTGCTGCTTCGCATGTCATTCATTACGATCTCTGGTGGAATCCGGCAGTGGAAAATCAGGCCACCGACCGCGCTTACCGCATCGGACAAAAGAAGAATGTAATGGTGCATCGCCTGATTTGTAAAAACACTTTCGAAGAGCGTATCGACGAAATGATACAACGGAAAAAACACCTTGCTGAAATGACCGTTTCCACCGGCGAAAATTGGATAGGAAAACTCAGCAACAAGGAATTAAGAGAAATATTCGGGTAGATATGGGTAGTGCCGGAACCGATAGTGTCCATATCTATATTCTATCGATATAAAAACATACTCCGTTGAATATTATGTATTGGAAATCTCTTGGCAGTATTTATATTTTATGATTACCTGCCGGTTAAAAATTATATCAATAAAGACAGACGCTGCCGGATTTTTATGCCGGCATACTTCTTACTCCTTTTGCAGCGTGATTTGGAGTGGCTTACCCCCTTTTTATGAAGTTCCCGCTTTGGGGGCTAAAAACGAAAAGAATGATTTTCCGTTTTCCCGATTTTTTTCTCGCAGATTTAAGTGACGTCTTCAAAATCGGAAATTACTGTTCATTTTTCGTTTTTTTCGCTCCGATGCCCGGCAGGTCGGTCAGGGTGAGTTTTCCGTTGGTTACAGTTGTTCCGGCAAAGAGGTCGTTTGAGATGAGCAGGTTTCCGTCGAGGTCGGCGAAATCCGTTGCCGGCGACAGTTGGGAGGCTGCCGATATGGCGCACGACGTTTCGGTCATGCATCCGATCATGACCTTCATGTTGAGTGCGCGGGCTACCGTGAGTATTTTCCATGCTTCTCGCATACCGGTGCATTTCATCAGTTTGATGTTTATTCCGTGGAAAGCGCCTTTCAATCGTGCGACGTCCGGCAGTCGTTGGAACGATTCGTCGGCGAATACCGGCAACGGGCTGCGTTCGGTGATCCATGCATGGTCGTCCGGATTGTGTTTTGACATGGGTTGTTCGATCATGACGACGCCTCGTTCTTTCAGCCAGAAAATCATGTCTAAGGCCTGTTGCCGGTCTGTCCATCCCTGATTGGCGTCGATGGCTATCGGTTGGTCGGTGACGGTGCGGATGGTTTCGATGATTTCCTTGTCGTTGTCGCGTCCCAGTTTAACTTTGAGCAGGTTGTAGAGGGGTGCGGCTTCTTTGGTTTTTTCAATGATTTTTTCGCGGGTGTCTATCCCTATGGTAAAGGTGGTGGACGGCGCTTTTTCCTTGTCTAATCCCCAGATGTTGCACCAGGGTTGTCCCATAATTTTTCCGGTAAGGTCGTGCAGGGCGATGTCGACGGAGGCTTTGGCGGCAGTGTTGTTTTCGGCTGTTTTGTCCACATATTCGAGGATGTCGTCCAGTGCAAAGGGGGTAGCGAAACGGCTGAGGTCGATTTTTTTCAGGAATTCCATTACCGAAGCCTGCGTTTCGCCCAGATAGGGTGGGAGAGAGGCTTCCCCGTAGCCCGTTACGCCGTCGTAGGTTATTTCGGTCAGCACTACGGGGGTAGTAGTGCGCGAAAAGTTGGCAATGGTAAACACATGGCGCAACTGCAAGTCATACGGCCGGAAAGTAAGCGTCATCCGTTTATTTGCGGCAGATGTGCGGCTTGCGGACAATATCTCTGGGAATGCTGATGTTGCGGTCATTAATACGGATGTTTTCAGGAAATTACGTCTGATCATGGTGGTTGATGATGGTGGCGGTGGCCGGTTATGGTTGTTGTTGGTAAAGCGGCGCTTGGGCGGTTTCCCGGACGCCTTCGGTATTGACGGCGCCGATGATTCTTGTCGCCCTGATGAAGGCGCGGGCGTTTTCCTTGTCGTAGAGCGGGCTGTCGGGGTCTAAACTGCTGATGTGCACGAAACCGTCCTGGTGAATAAATTCGCGGTTGCCCGTATAAATGGCTACGTGCCGTATTCGTTCCTCTCGGCCGTCGGCTGTTTTTCGTCCGAAGAACATCAGGTCGCCCGGCCGCAGTCGGTCGTAGCCGTCGGAAATATCTACCGGCAGGCCTGTCTGGGCTTGTTGGGAAGCGTCGCGCCGCAGCATGACGTCGTGCATAAGCATAACGGTTTTTGTGAATCCGCTGCAATCCATCATTTTGGTGGATGTTCCTCCCCACGAATAGGGGACGCCTTTCAGCGAGAGCGCTTTCCGGACGATGCTTTCTTCCGTTAGCCGGACAGTCGAGCGCCAGTCATCCCATAAGGCGCATTGGCTTTTCAGGAGGTATGCCTTGCGGCCGTCGGGGTAGGAGGCTTTGAAGAAACGCCCGTTGTCGCCTTCCCATTTCAGCAGGTTGCCGAAGACCAGATCGGAAACACGTCCTCGGCGAACGTCCGGTTGTTCATAGGCAAAACCGTAGTCGTCGGTAAAAATGATTTTTTTTGCCGCCGTCCATTCGTTGAAAGTGTTTTTATCCATACGGACAAAGGTGGCGCCTGTAATCCAAGCTACGTAGTTTTCGGCGCTTCTCACCCTCCACCAGCGCCGGTGTTGCAGCACTTCCACCGGCGCCCCCAACAGGAGCTGGGTGGCCATTTCAGCGTCGTAACCGGCGTTTACCCGCAAATCGGCAACGGAAACGTTGATGACGCCGTACCTGTCGCTTTCGCCTATCGAGGCATCGGGCAACACGACAACGCTGTCCGTTATTTCCGGGTCAATGCGGCGCATGACTTCCGCTAAGGCTGTTTTGGCGGCCTCTACTGAGGTATAGCCCGACAATACCGGCGGTTTGCCGTCGCGCCGGACAAGACGTATTTCGTAAACGTCGTCCCGTTTGTCGGGGACGTACTGCCGCCGGACGCTGTCTATCAGCGCCGGCAGGTCGGGCAACGATTCTTGCCGGCAGGAGGACGCTCCCGCCGCCGCCAACCATAAAGAAACAATTACAAGTTTTTTTGTCATGAACGATAAAAAGAAATACAAAGATGTGTAAAAATAGGATATAAAGGATGGGACGGTAAGATTTTTATTTAAATTTTTCCTGCTTTTCCTTTGTGAAAAAAAGAATCATTTGTATTCGTTTGAAAATCAATATATTTCGCGCGCTTTTCTTCTGTAAAAAAAAATCATTTCGTATGCGCTTGAAAATCGCAGGCTTTTCATGTAATTTTCCTTTGTAAAAAAAAACTTTTTTTTCATTTTATGGGCTTGAAAAACTCATGCTTTTCATGTACTTTTGTCGTGGAAAAACAGCATCTGTTTTTGTCCGAATGTATTGTAAATGAATAAAATAGCGCTTATTTCAGCGAATACCTATCAAGTGCCGTATCCGGTGTATCCTTTGGGAGTGTCGTATCTGGCTTCCTACCTTTCTTTGCATATCCCTGATATAGACGTCCGGCTGTTCGATTTCAACTATGGGAACGGCCAGGAGTTTGCCCGTTTTTTGCGTTGTCATCAGTTCGACTTTGTTGGAATATCCTTGCGCAATATTGATGACGTCAATATTTTTGAGAAGAACAATTTCATTGTCGATTACAGGAAGATCATGCTCATTGTCCGGGAGAACACGTCATCGCCGGTGGTGATCGGAGGCCCCGGCTTTTCGATTTTTCCGGAACTTCTTTTCGAAGAACTGAATCCGGACTATGCCATCAAAGGGGAGGGCGAGGAGAGTTTGCGCCGGTTAATCGTTGCCTTGTCCGAAAACAGGGACGTCAGTGATATTGAGGGGCTGGTGTACCGCGATAAGACAGGCGTCATCCGTGTGAATGAACACAAAAGCTACATATCATCGCCCGTGCTGCATGTGGACGCTCAGTGGGCCGACTTTTACTGGGAGAAGAGCGGCATGTTGAACATACAGACCAAACGGGGCTGCCCCTACCGGTGCGTGTATTGCAGTTATCCCGTTATCGACGGTCACAAGGTACGCACCCTCGACGCACGTACCGTCGTTGCCAACATCGAAGAACTCTATCGTACGAAAGGAATCGATTACCTGTTTTTTACCGACTCCATTTTCAACATCCAAAACGAATATGATGAGGAATTAGCCAGGCGGCTAATCGAAAGCCGGCTGCCCATCCAGTGGGGAGCCTATTTTTCGCCCCAAAACCTGACCTGCGAACGGTTGAAACTTTTTCAGCAGTCGGGATTAACGCATATCGAATTCGGCAGCGATTCCTTTTCCGACAAGCAATTGGAAAACTACAACAAAACGTTTCGCTTCAATGATATCCTTACCCAAAGTTTGCACTGTTCGGATCTGGGCATCTTTTACGCCCATTTCCTGATTCTGGGCGGATACGGAGAAACAGAAGAAACGCTCGATGAAACATTTGAACGTTCCAAAATGCTGGGACGTACGGTCATTTTTCCGTTTGTAGGAATGCGTATTTACCCCGAAACCGAACTTTGCAGCATTGCTCTTCGGGAAGGGATTATTCGCAGTAGCCGCGAATTGATCAATCCCGTTTATTACGTGTCGAAAAAGATAAACGTCGATAGGTTGGAAACACGCGCCGCGGCAACCGGCCAAAAATGGATTTTTCCCAACAACGATTCCTCCGATATGATAAAACGCTTTCGCGCCAAAAAAAGAAAAGGACCTTTGTGGGAATTTTTAAGATACTGACCCGTTGTATAACCTGAAATTCAATCATCATCATTTAATATAAATAAATATATATGGAAAATGTCGAAAAAATAAACGTATTGGAACTGATTCCGCAACATCCCCCATTTGTCATGATCGATCGCATAACGTATTTCGACACAATGAAAATTTCCACCGTCTTAAAAATTACTTCGGGAAATATGTTCGCGAAAAGTGGATTTTTTTCCGAAGCGGGCATCATTGAATGTATCGCCCAAACATGCGCGGCCAGAATGGGATACATCAACAAATACCTGCTGAATGACAGCGTGAAACTTGGCTTTATCGGCGCCATCAAGCATCTGGTCATTGAAAAGAAACCGAAAGTCAATGATGAAATCGACATCACAGCAGAAGTGAAAAGCGAAATATTCTCGGTAACATTAGTCGCTGCTACGGTAAAATGCGGAAGCGAACTGATCGCCTCCTGCGAAATGAAAATCTTCCTCACCAATATCAACAGTGAATGCTAACAATTCTACGATGAAAAATGGAAATAAAAACGTACTGACGGCTGTCACGGAAGTGGAAGTCCACTTTTACGACGTGGACGCCGTAAATATCGTATGGCACGGTAATTACGTGAAATATCTCGAGAACGCACGGGAAGCCTTCGGAACAAAATTCGGATTCGAATACATGGAAATTTACCGCAACGGCTATATTACCCCTATCGTCGATTTGCACATCAGGTATCTGAACACCGTGGCGCTGGGTGAACGCTTGATAGTCGAAATACAGTATGTCCCAAGCAAATCCGCCAAACTGACCTACCATTACCGTATTTGGAGGAAAACCGACCGCTTGCCGGTGGCCGAAGCCACTACTGTCCAACTGTTCATGTCGAAAGAGGGGGTATTTGAAACTTCTACTCCCGATTTCTTCCGCCGGTGGAAACAACAGTGGAACCAGTAATACCGGCACGGCTTGATTTATATTTGCACGACGGAATGGCGAATCAATATTCATAAAAAAACTTAAAAATTCGATACAAACGATACGCCGTTACCATAAGTAATGTACTTTTACATAAATATACTTGTGTACATTGTTCGTACAAGGCACATGTAATAAGTGAATTATCATAATGTTGTACAAAAATAAATTAAAATGAAAAGACGGGTTTTTGAAACACTTCTGTTTACAGTCATATTTGCAGTATCTGTGGAATGTTCCGGAAGCAGGGACGGATGGGAAGACTTGTTTAACGGTAAAAATCTCAAAGGCTGGGTACAGCGCGGCGGTAATGCCGAGTACAAAGCGGAAGATCGTGTTATTACAGGTATTTCAAACCCTCAGTCCAGCAGTTTCCTTTGTACGGAAAAGGAATATGGCGATTTTATCCTTGAACTGGAGTTGAAAGCCGATCATACCGTTAATTCTGGAATACAGATTCGTAGCCACAGCCTTCCCGAATACAAAAACGGCATAGTTTTCGGCTATCAGGTAGAGATTGATCCGTCTCCGCGCGGGTGGAGCGGTGGTATTTACGACGAAGCGCGTGCCGGATGGCTGTATCCGGTGACGCCCAACAATCCGGAAGCGGTCACGGCTTTCAAAAACAACGAATGGAACCACTACCGTATCGAAGCCATCGGCAATAACATTAAAACATGGGTAAACGGGATTCCTGTCGCCGATTTGCTGGTCGATCTGGATGCTTCCGGATTCATTGCGCTGCAAATACACGGTATCAAACCCGGATCGGAAGCTGCCGGAAAGACCGTGCAGTGGCGTAATATCCGTATTATGACCGTTCGACCGGAAACGCGGCGCAAAACGGATACGCCGCCCGTCCGGCAGGTGAACGCCATCCCCAATACGCTTACCGAACAGGAAAAGTCCGAAGGCTGGATATTGCTGTTCGACGGCGCCACTGCCAACGGATGGCGCAAGGCAGGACAGGAAACCTTTCCCGAAACGGGATGGATCGTGAATAACGGCATACTGGAAGTAATGCCGGGTAACGAAAAAGGCGCCGGCGGCGACATCATCACCGTCGAACAGTTTGATAATTTTGATCTGGTCTTCGATTTCCAACTGACCGAAGGCGCTAACAGCGGGCTAAAATACTACGTCACGGAGAATCTTTATGCGCCCGGAACACTGGGACTTGAATATCAACTGTTGGATGACGTCAAACATCCCGACGCTAAAATGGGCAAAGACGGAAACCGTACCCTCTCTTCTCTCTACGACTTGATTCCGGCAGGCAGCAAACGCTTTAACGGTATCAACCAGTGGAATACGGGAAGGGTGCTTGCCGACCACAATCATGTGGAACACTGGCTGAACGGTTTCAAGGTACTGGAATACGAAAGAGGCGGCGAAGCATATCGCAAGGCGGTAGCGGAAAGCAAATTTGCCCGAATGAAGGATTTTGGGGAAGCGCCGAAAGGCCATATTTTACTGCAAGACCATCACGATCGCGCATATTTTCGCAATATCAAAATCAAAAAACTTAACTGATATAACGGTTCATTCTTTTTTTGAGGCGCTATGAAAATCAATTCTTCTGACCTCCACTAATACACGAATGTAGAGGCGCACGGCGTGCGCCTGAATGTAGAGACGCACGGCGTGCGTCTAAAGCGGAATGTCCTTTCAGGACTTTTAAGAGGGATAGGAAGAAAGCGGGACACAAAACACGGATGGAACAGTCCACTGACCCATAGCGCCTCAAAAAAAGAATTAACCATTATTTTTGGGTAGTTCGTAAAGAATATCTAATTTTGGGAAATTTTAATCACTCCATGTCAATCCTTAATTTTATTGTAAATAAGGCCTGTTCGGGAAGGCTGAAACAGATTGATTTTTTCAGGAAATACCCCGGCCGGGTACAGGAACGGATGTGGACGGAGTTGATCCGGAGAGCGGAAACGACCGAATGGGGAAGGAAATACGGCTTTTTGTCGTTTTCCGGCGTCAAGGATTTTCAACAGAGCGTACCGTTACAGGCCTACGAGGAGATAAAACCGGACATCGACCGCGTTCGCAACGGCGAGCGGGATGTTCTATGGCCGGGCGTCACCAAATGGTTTGCCCGATCATCGGGAACTACCGACAGTAAAAGCAAATTTGTGCCGGTCACCCGCGATTCGCTGCACCATTGCCACTATCGGGGCGGACGCGACGTTCTTGCCGTCTATATTGACCGGAATCCGCAAACAAAAGTGTTTGCAGGGAAAACGCTTACCCTTGGCGGAAGTCACCAGATTGATCATTATCACCGTAAAAGTTTTTGCGGTGATTTGTCGGCTGTGATGATTGAAAATGTTCCTTTCTGGGTTCACCAACTCCGTACCCCTTCCAAAAGCGTCGCCCTACTGAACGATTTTGACAGGAAAATAGAAAAAATTGCGGAAACTTCCGTCAAGCAGCATGTAGTCTCCTTTGCCGGCGTTCCATCGTGGAATCTGGCGCTGATGAAGTACATCCTCGACCACACCGGCAAAAACAACATGATGGAAATATGGCCTGATATGGAACTGTTTATCCACGGCGGAGTCTGTTTTCTGCCTTACAGGGAACAGTACCGTAACCTGTTTCCTTCCGAAAACATGCATTATTTAGAAACGTACAACGCATCGGAAGGTTTTTTCGCCTTGCAGGATGATCCCGACAGCGACGACATGCTGCTTATGCTCGACTATCAGGTCTTTTTCGAATTTATACCGCTCGACCGGCTGGGAAAAGACCGGCACGAAGCGCTCACCATCGAACAGGTGGAGAAAGGAGTGAATTATGCGATTGTTATCTCTACCAACAGCGGTTTGTGGCGTTATATCATAGGAGATACCGTAATGTTCACTTCTCTTTATCCCCATAAAATCAAGATTTCCGGACGTACCCGGCAATTCATCAACGCCTTTGGAGAAGAAATCATTGTGGACAACGCCGAAAAAGCCTTACTGGAGGCCTGTAAAGCAACAGGCGCCGTGATTACCGAATATACGGCAGGCCCCGTATATATGGACAGCAATGCCAGCGGCGCACACGAATGGCTGATTGAGTTCGAACAAGCGCCGGACTGCCTGGATAAATTCACCCGTCAGCTTGACGCCGCCTTGTGTTCCCTCAATTCCGACTACGAAGCCAAACGCAGCAGGAACATTACCCTGCGTTTGCCCGTCGTACGCTCTCTCCCTAAGGGGACTTTCTACAAATGGATGAAACATTGCGGAAAACTGGGCGGACAGAACAAGGTACCCCGGCTCAGCAACGACAGACGCCACATCGAAGCCATATTGACAGAACTGCAAACCCGGAACGTCTGAGAAAGTCCGTCGATTCGCATACCCCATCACTCTAACCGCCGATGAAAATCACTTTCCTCCGGACAGGCAAAACGTCCGAACAATGGCTGCAAAAAGGAATAACGGAATACGAACAGCGGATCAGGCATTATGTCCCGCTCACGGTTGAGTGTGTGATCCCCAGAAACCTTCCGAAACAGGACGTCGAAAAACAGAAAACCATAGAAGGCGATATGCTGCTGGGAAAGGTAGAAGCCTCCGACGAATTGTACCTGCTGGACGAACACGGACAGTCGTTTTCTTCCGAAGAACTGGCTTCCTTCCTGCAAAAAAAAATGTCAGCCGGAACAAAAAGGCTCGTACTGGCGGTTGGAGGCCCCTACGGATTTTCACAGAAAGTCATTCGCCGCGCCAATGGACAAATATCCCTTTCAAGACTGACTTTTCCACACCAAATGACTCGTCTTCTGCTGGCCGAACAGATCTACCGTGCATGTACCATCCTGCGGGGAGAACCATATCATCACTGACGCAATCTCTTTCGACGGGGCTGTATCAAAAGCCTGAAATCGTTGTTATTGCGAGGGCGTAGGCCGAAGCAATCCATTGATTTACTGACATTCCGGATTGCTTCA
>JAIRLS010000150.1 GCA_031259205.1 Bacteroidales bacterium
TTTTTTAACCACAAAGGACACAAAGTTTCACGAAGTTTTTTTACTTTGTGTTCCTTTTGCGACTTCGTGGTTAAAAAAGTCCCGGCAGGGGCGTTTATATTTCGATGCCTATTTTTTTCATTAGGACGGAGGCGTTGAGGCTGCTGCAAATTCCTTCGTGCAGGCGGTAGTCGAAAGCCATGTTTTCGCCGTTAATCTGCACGTCGAAATGGGCATTGCGGATGTGGTCGGGCAGTTCCGCCTGTAATTCGCCCAGCGTGAGGTCGTGCGTGGCGATGACGCCGGAGGTCTGTTGCCTCACTAATTGGCGGATGAGCGCTACCGAGCCGGTTTGCCGGTCGCGGGAGTTGGTGCCGCGGAGAATTTCGTCCAGCAGGAAAAAGACGTGTTCGCCGTTGCGTGTGATGTCTATCAGGGTTTTGAGCCGTTTCAGTTCGGCGTAAAAGGACGATGTACGTTCCTCCAGATGATCCGCTATCCGCATGTAGGTATAGAGCAGGCAATTGCTTACGACGAACTTTGCGGCGCAAACGGGAGCGCCCGCCAGCGCCAGCGCCATATTGACGCCGATACTGCGCAAAAACGTACTTTTCCCCGACATGTTGGAGCCTGTTACGATGGTGATCATTCCGCGACCGCCGGTAGAGAAATCGTTGCATATCCGTTCGTTTTCCCCTATCAGGGGATGTCCGGCCTGAACGGTTTCGATGGTGCAGTAATCGTCCCTGATCACCGGCATTGTCCATCCGGGATTATTGAACGACAGATTGGCGAAACTCGACAGGGCTTCGATGGCGGCGATGGCGTCAAACCACTCCGGAAGCGCTTCGCCGGAGGTGATACGCCATTTTTCGAGCCACACAAGATGCTTGAAATCGAAGAAAAAAAGCAGATTGACGGGGAAGTATATCATGTTCAGGCGGTAGTCCAGCCGTCGGATTCTGTCTCTTAACGCGCGTATCTGCGCCGGAGCATCGCTGCCGGTAAACACTTGGCGAAGCGCGGTCATGCGGGGCGATGAAAAACCGGCAACGGCCACCACCGGTGCAATAATCTCGGCATAGATGCTAAGAAAGGCGACTTTGTTTGATACCTGCCCGTGCAGCGCGTTCACTTGTCGAAACGTTGTTCCGGCAATCGTCAGGTGGACGGCAATCAACAGCCAGAGACATCCCGCCGGTAGCCATCCTGCGACAGCCAGCGCCGCACAGCTTAAAGTAATCCACGGAAGCACGCGCATCGCCCATAGCAGCCTGCGGCGACCGGACAACACAGGCCGGCTTTTCAGCCACAAAAGAAATTCAGGTAATGCCCCGGCAGTGTCCTTGTATTTCAGCCCGACAGCCTGCATTTTTTGTCGCCAGTCCACCATCTCCGCCAGTTCTTTCACAGCTTGCTGTCTGTGCTCTATTTCGGGCGTGGGGGCAGCCCGGCACAGCCAACTCGCCAGCAAGTCGCTTCCGGACGGGCTGGTAGTGCGGTTTACGTGGCGAAAGACGGAATGAGCGCCGAAAATATCCAAATCGGAGGTGTAGGGATGTGCCGCATCCATGTAACGTTCGCCCGAAGGGAAAGCCGAATCGTCACCGTTGAGGCTGTTCAGTTCCCAGCGGTTGACAGACTTCAACCTTTCCGCTTCCTTCTGACGTTCTACAATGCTGCCGTGTTTTTTCACACACAGCAAAAAGCCCGCCGCGAAGGTTACCGCCACAATCACGCCTGCCACAGGGCTATACGAACCGCCGTATATCCCTCCCGCAATGCCCGCTGTGAAAAGTGACAAACGCAACCACGCATACCGCGTATTTTGACGCGCCAGCGACGCTTCTTCGTCCGCAAACCGGCGCATACGCTCCTGATAAAAAGAAACGGGATGTATCATCAGTTATTTTGGCGACAAAAATATAAAAAATTTGCAGGACATAAATATCTTCCCCAAAAAAAATATCCCGCTGAATTTCGCGAGAGGGATTCGTCATCAGTTGCAATGCGGGTTAAGTTGTCACGGGAGGGGATTTCAGGCTGATTCCGTTTCTTCGGCGATGGCGGCGAGGTAAGCTCCGCAGGAACTGTTTCCGTACTCGGCGGACAGCCGGAGTAACTGCTGTTTGTCGATAAACCCGCGCCGGTAGGCGATTTCTTCGATACAGGACACTTTCAATCCCTGCCGCTGTTCAATGGTGGCGATATAGTTGGAGGCTTGCAGCAGGCTGTCGTGGGTTCCGGTGTCCAGCCAAGCAAACCCGCGTCCCAGCAGTTTGACGGTCAATCTGTCTTCTTGCAGGTAAAGCCGGTTCAGGTCGGTGATCTCCAGTTCGCCGCGTGCGGACGGCGTCAGCGATTTCGCTTTTTCCACCACATCGCCGGAATAGAAGTACAGGCCTGTTACGGCGTAGTTGGATTTGGGGATGGCCGGTTTTTCTTCCAGACTCAGCACTTTGCCGTCCCTGCCGAATTCCGCCACGCCGTACCGTTCGGGGTCTTTTACGTAATAACCGAAGATCAGGGCGCCGTCCTGCAAAGCGGCGGATTCAAGCAGCATTTGACCGAAAGTGTATCCGTAAAAGATATTGTCGCCCAATATCAGGCAAACGGCGTCGTTGCCGATAAAGCTTTCACCCAGGATAAAAGCCTGCGCCAGTCCGTCCGGCGAAGGTTGCGCCTTGTAGGACAGCCGCAAACCTACCTGCGACCCGTCGCCCAGCAGGTCTTCGTACAGGGGGAGGTCTCTGGGAGTGGAAATAACTAATATGTCGCGGATTCCTGCCAGCATCAGCACCGACAGCGGGTAGTAAATCATCGGTTTGTCGTACACGGGGATGATTTGTTTTGAAATGCTTTTGGTGATGGGATAAAGCCGCGTGCCGGAACCTCCGGCAAGAATAATACCTTTCATAGGATGGGGGATTTACGTGAGGTAATGTAAAAGGCAGGTACGGGAAGCGCCGGCTTGCCATATACTGCCGGAAAGCAGGGGAAAATGACAGACTTGCCTGTACGGACAGGTGTTGATTTTTTCATGGTACAACAGGTTAAAGCGATATGAGAAACTCCGGCAAAAATTTTTCCTCGCCGGGCCGCTTGCAACAGGCAATACCCTAATGTTTTCGGCTTCGGACTCAGTTCGTCGAATCCGTTCGCTTCATATCGAAGCGCTTGAATATCTGCAAATCTATCTACCATAATGATTCTTGCAACCGTCCGAACTCGGACAAAAATGATATACACGACAAAGATATGGGTCTTATACGAATAAAAAAAGGCGATGATTCAAAATTCGTTAAAATTCTTTTTTTTCCCGCATGTAAACGAAAAATATTATACTTTCGCGGTCGTAGCGATTAATGAAAATGAAAATGGAAATGAATGTTTTTTGGGAGGAAGAATTGGAAACTCTTTCGTTGCGTGATCTGAAACGATTGCAGTTAAGGCGTTTGAAAACCGCGTTCGGTTATGCGTCGCAATCGCCGTATTACAGGGTTATGTTTCAGCGACTGGGGCTTACAGCCGACAGTTTCGGAGATATTGAGGATATTCGAAAAATTCCGTTTACCACTAAAGACGACCTTCGCAGTCATTACCCTTACGGTCTGGTAGCGTTGCCGCTGCGCGAGGCGGTACGGTTACATTCTTCGAGCGGTACCACAGGCCGTCCGACGGTCATTTTCCATTCGCGGCACGATCTTGCTTCCTGGGCGAATCTTGTAGCGCGGTGTCTTTACTCGGTAGGGGTACGCGATACCGACGTATTCCAAAATACCAGCGGATACGGGATGTTTACCGGAGGGTTAGGTTTTCAGTATGGCGCCGAACGGCTGGGATGCCTTACCGTTCCGGCAGCGGCAGGGAACAGCCGCCGGCAAATCAAATTCATGAGGGATTTCGGGACTACCGTAATTCATGCGATTCCCGGTTATGTCGTTCGGCTGGCGGATGTGTTCCGGGAGATGGAGCTTGACCCTCGCCGTGATACGAATCTGAAAACGCTGGTGATCGGCGCCGAACCGCACACGGAAGAACAGCGCCGGCGTATCGAAACGCTGCTGGGCGTAAAAGCTTTCAACTCATACGGGTTGTCGGAAATGAACGGGCCGGGCGTCGCCTTTGAATGTACGCATCAAACGGGATTACACCTCTGGGAAGACGCTTTCTACCCGGAAATCATTGACCCGGACACCCTCGAACCGCTTCCCGACGGCAATACAGGGGAACTTGTACTTACCTCCCTCGACCGGCAGGCAATGCCCATCCTTCGTTACCGCACCCGCGACCTCACCCGCATCATTCCCGGACGATGCCCCTGCGGAAGGACCCACCGGCGCATCGACCGCATAAAAGGACGTACCGACGACATGTTTATCATCAAAGGATGCAATATCTTTCCCATGCAAATCGAAAAAATACTGATGAAAACCCCTGAAACCGGCAACAACTATCTGATTACGCTGAAAACCGTCCATCAGGCGGACGAAATGCTGGTCGAGGTAGAGTTGAAAGAGCTTTTCACCGACAACTACGGCAATCTGGAAAAACTTACCCAAAAATTGTATCAGGAAATCCGCGACGAAGTGCTTGTAGCCCCCCGCATCAAGCTGGTAGAACCCGGCTCCCTGCCGAAAAACGACGGAAAAGCAGTGCGGGTTGTCGATTTGCGGTAAAAGTGTGTAATTGATAAAATTCATGTATATTGCGAAAATATTTAATGTAAATTTCATGTTCAAATATAGAATCGGTTTTGGATTTGACGTACATCCCCTGACGGAGGGAGCGCCGTTAGTGCTGGGAGGAGTGACGGTACCTCACGACAGGGGCGCTGTCGGTCATTCCGACGCTGACACGCTGATTCATGCCGTTTGCGATGCGCTGCTGGGCGCCGCCCGTCTGGGCGACATAGGAGCGCACTTTCCCGACAGCGACGCTTCCCTGAAAGGCGTCGACAGCCGGCTGCTGTTGAAGGAAACCGTCCGGTTAGTCGCCGAAAAAGGCTACCGGATCGGCAATATCGACACGACGGTGTGCCTGCAAAAACCCAAGATTCGTCCGTGGATACGGCAAATGGAGGAAAGGCTGGCGGAAACGATGGACATTTCCGCCGATGACGTATCCGTGAAAGCCACCACTACCGAAAAACTGGGATTTACCGGAAGAGAAGAAGGGGTGGCGGCATTCGCCACAGCGTTGCTTTACAGGGATTAACCGGCAATGTTCCACTTATCAACTTTTTTTTAAAATTATTTGTTTAAATCAAATCGGTATCGTAACTTTGCCGTCACTTTCGGAGACGGTTTATGACCTTCCGTGATTTTGTAAATGTATAAGTCTCAGGAAGATTAGTTTTTATAAAATCCATATTATTTTAATATTATGTATGATATTCTTGAATTGAATACGAAGCTTTTAACGGAATTACGCGAAATTGCCAAGTCAATGGGCATCAAACGTGTTGAAACGATGAAAAAGCAGGATCTTGTTTTTAAGATTCTTGATCAACAGGCCATTAAAGCAGTAGTGACTCCGCCGCCTAAAAAGAAAACCGTTGTCGCACCCGATCCGGTTTTACCTTTTGAGGAAAAAGCTGTGCTGCCGGAACTTTCAACACCGGAAGCGCCGGCAACAGAAAAAGCGCCGGCAACAGAAGAAATACCGGCAACAGAAGAAATACCTGTGACGGCAGAAGCGCCGGCGGCAGAAGAAGCGCCGGTGACGGAAGAAATACCGGCGACGGGAGAAGTACCGGAAGAAGAAACGGGGAACGAAACCGAGCAGCGCGAGCATCTGTCGGAATATCCTTCGGCCGCCGAGTGGGACAGGAGAAAAACATTTGAAAGGAGATACAAGGAACGCTCGTTTGAGTTCGATAACATCATCGTAGGAGAAGGCGTACTGGAGATCATGCAGGAAGGCTACGGGTTCCTGCGTTCTGCCGATTACAATTACTTAAATTCCCCCGATGACATATATGTGTCGCAGTCGCAAATCAAGCTTTTCGGATTGAAGACGGGCGACGTCGTTCGCGGTTTTATCCGTCCCCCGAAAGAAGGCGAACGTTATTTCCCACTGGTAAAGATAGAAGACATCAACGGGCGTTCCCCCGATTTCATCAGGGACAGGATGCCGTTTGATTTCCTCACGCCCCTGTTCCCCAATGAAAAATTCACGCTGGTAAAGGCAGGCGAACCGACATCGCTTTCCTGCCGTATTGTGGACTTGTTTTCCCCTATCGGCAAAGGGCAAAGGGGACTTATCGTGGCGCAGCCGAAAACCGGCAAAACGGTGCTGTTAAAAGAAATTGCCAATGCCATTGCCAAAAATCATCCCGAAGTGTATTTGCTGATCCTGTTGATTGACGAACGTCCGGAAGAAGTGACGGACATGGCGCGCAGCGTCCGCGGCGAAGTGATTGCTTCGACCTTCGACGAGCCGGCTGAACGGCATGTGCGCGTGGCAAACATCGTACTGGAAAAAGCCAAACGCATGGTAGAATGTGGTCACGACGTGATGATACTGCTGGATTCCATCACACGTCTGGCACGGGCTTTCAACACGATTGCGCCTGCGTCGGGGAAAGTGCTTACCGGCGGCGTGGATTCCAACGCGCTGCAAAAACCCAAGCGATTCTTCGGCGCTGCCCGCAAAATCGAAAACGGAGGCTCGCTGACCATTCTCGCCACGGCGCTCACCGAAACAGGCTCCCGCATGGACGAGGTCATTTTTGAGGAATTTAAGGGAACAGGCAACATGGAATTGCAACTCGAACGTAAACTGTCCAACAAACGCATCTTTCCTGCTGTGGATATCACGGCTTCCAGCACCCGTCGCGAAGACCTGCTGGTAAGCAGAGACGCCCTGAGCCGGATTTGGGTGCTGAGAAACTTCCTCACCGACATGAATCCGGTAGAAGCAATGGAGTTCATGCGCGAAAGGCTTGCAAAAACACAGTCCAATGAGGAATTCCTTATCTCAATGAACGGCGAATAGGGGACATTCGGTTGTAAATACCCTGCCCTTCGCCTACTCAAGAAAGGAGATCAATATTCCGGCAGCAACGGCGGAACCGATAACGCCGGATATATTGCTGGACATGCAATATTGCAGGATATGATTCTTGGGATCGTAGCGAAGGGCGATTTCGTTGGCTACGCGGGACGCCATAGGCACGGCGCTCAAGCCGGTAGCGCCGATCAGGGGGTTGATCTTCTTTTTGCCGAACAGGTTGAAGATTTTTACGAAAACGATACCGCCGAAAATAGATAACGCGAAGGCCAAAAATCCCCCGACAATGATCCCGATGGTTTTCAGGTTGAGAAAAGAATCGACCGTCATCGTAGCTCCCACACACAAGCCCAGAAAAATAGTGGCCGTATTCATAATGCCGTTGGAGGCCGCTTCAAACAAACGATGGGTGGTTGATCCTATTTCCTTGACCAGATTGCCGAACATCAACAGCCCGATCAACGCAACGGCGGAAGGGACGAGAATGGCCACCAGCGTGGTAGTGGCTATCGGAAAGAGGATTTTTATCATCCGCATGTTTCTGATTTCAACTTTATTGGGAAACAACTTGTCCTGTTCTTTCATGTTGATGCACAATTCCCCTTTCGTGCAGGTAAGTTTCACCACCAGCGGAATGATGACCGGCACCAGCGCCATGTAGGAATAGGCGGCAATGGCAATAGGCCCCAGCAATTGAGGTGCAAGTTTGATCGTGGTGTAGATGGCGGTAGGGCCGTCGGCGCCGCCGATGATTCCCAGAGAAGCCGCTTCTTTGGGCGTGAAGCCCAACAAAATCGCTATCAGTAATACGGAAAAAATGCCCAATTGCGCCGCTCCGCCGAAAACAGACAACCTCAGATTCTTCAACAACGGCCCGAAATCGGTCAATGCGCCGACCCCCATGAAAATGACGGGCGGCAAAAACTTGGTCTTAATCAGCAAATAATAAAGGAAATTCATCAATCCGTTTTCCTTGGCGATATGCAAAAGTTCCTTGTCGTCCAACCCTTGTACGACCTCCATGTCGCTGCCGGGGAAATTGGCCAGCAACATGCCGAATGATATGGGGATCAAAAGCATCGGTTCGTATTCCTTTTTGACGCCCAGATAGAGCAGGATAAAGGCCAGCAGATACATGACGAGGAAACGCGGCTCGGAGAGGATGTCGCCAAGCGCGGTCATTTCGTACAGCTTATCAAAAATATCCATCGGATCAGCTAAATCTGATTAAGACGTCATCTTCGGCAACCGTTTGGCCGCCGGTCGCCGCTATCTCGACCACCGTGCCGTCCCATTCGGACTGGATGGCGTTGTAGGTTTTCATGGCTTCGATATAGCAGACCACCTGTCCTTTCCGCACACGGTCGCCTGCTTTCAATGCTGTTTCCGACGCATCCCTGGTGAGGAAAAATTTGCCTTCGAGCGGCGACAGCAGCGCTTTGTCTACTGCCGCTACCGGGGCAGGAGGCGGGGTGGGAGAGGGGGTGGGAGAGGGGCGGGGTTGATTCGCCGGCGCGCCCGCGTCTTCGATTTTGTCGTCGCCGGATACCGTAACGCGGAATTTCTCGCCGTTCACCTCCACCAACAGCCGGTATGGTTGCGGACATGGAAGATTCTCCGGCGGCAGTTGAACGGCAGCCGGTTTTTTTTCGCGTCCGGCCGGACGAAAATCTTTCGTCTCCATATCCCTTCGCCGGGCTACATCGGCATTGAAATCCTCTTTGGCTTTGCCGGATTTACAGGCTTCGTACTGGGCGGGGTGCATGGCGTATTCAAACAGTTCTTCGTCGTCCGCGCCTGTTTCCCATCCTTTTTCTTTCATCTTGGCTCTAAAAGTATCCAGCGCATCGGGATAATTGCTTTGAGGATCGCCGGAGAAGAACTCGCGGCCTTCCGCTTTGGCTTTTTCGATGAGGACGGCGTCCGGTTCGGCCGGCAGTCGTCCCGCCTTGCCCAGTATCATGTCCCAGACGTCGTCGGCAATCATGCTCCAGCGTTCCTTGCCTTTCTCCATCTGAATCACATTCATCAATGCCAAGTTTTTGACATACTGGCTGAAAGGGGTTACCAGCGGAGGATAACCGGTTTTAGGCCAGACGTAAGCCACTTCGTCAAAAAGTTTAACCAGCAGGCGGTCTTGGGTGAGAGGCGCTTTCCCTGCTTTTTCGCGGGCTTTGTTGACGCCGCTCAAATTACTTTCCAAATCCGCCATCAGGCTGCCCATCATGCCGCCGGGCAAGCCGGGAGCGATCAGCAACGAGTTCATCAACCGGTTTTTGGGACTGATGTATAAACCCAAAAAATCATCTATAAATTCCTGCGTGAGCGAACGCGCTTCCATGTAGGCTTCCATGTTGACGTCCGGCACTTTGAAACCGGCGTCTTTTAACATGGGCAGCAAGGTCAGGATGTCGGCATGACCGGTTCCCCACGAGAGCGGTTCCATGCCGGCGTCCACATAGTCGCACCCGGCTTTGCACACTTCCAGCACGCTTGCCGCACTGAACCCCGGACCGGCATGGCTGTGGTAGGATACGGGAATGTCGGGATGTGCGGCTTTGATGTTGGCGACAATTTTTCCCAGCGAAACGGGACGTCCGACGCCTGCCATGTCCTTGATACATATTTCGTCCGCCCCCAGCCGGATCAGTTCCATTGCCATGCGGGTAAAGTATTCCACCGTGTGTACCGGCGAAACGGTAATGCAGAGAGAGGCCTGGGAAATCATTCCGGCGGCTTTGGCATAAGCGATAGACGGCGCTATGTTGCGGACGTCGTTCAGGCCGCAGAAAGTTCGGGCAATATCGGTGCCCTGCGCTTTTTTTACGCGGTAAAACAGTTGCCGCACATCGGCCGGTACGGGACTCATCCTTAAACCGTTCAAACCGCGATCGAGCATGTGAGTCTGCATACCGGCTTCGCGGAACGGTTTTGTCCACTCGCGGACAGCCTTGTTCGGATTCTCGCCGAACAGCAAATTCACCTGCTCAAAACCGCCACCGTTGGTTTCTATTCTTGCAAAACACCCCATTTTAATAATGGCAGGCGCTACACGAAGTAACTGGTCAATACGGGGAACATATTTACCGGCAGACTGCCATATATCTCTGTATACTAAACTGAATTTTATTTCTTTCATCAGATGGATAACTATAACTTTTCTATTTTAATCACTTTTCCTTTTCCGCCGGTGATGGCGTGAACTGCGCCCACAATGGCGGATACTGTGTCGGAAGCGATAACCGGTTGACCCCTCTTTGCCGTCGTTTCCGGCGTCACCCTGTTCACAAACCAAATGAGCGCCCTCCCCATGAGAATCACTAACCACAGCATAAAAAAAACGGCCGGAAAGCCGATAGCCAGCAACAACAGGCCGGTTTGAAAATCAGTCATCGCATTAACGTATTTATTTTCTATCGTGCAAAAGTAATTTTTTTTTCCATTAAATAAAAATTAGTAGAGACGCACGGCGTGCGTCTCTATATTCATTCAGACGCACGGCGTGCGTCTCTACATTCATTCATTCATTCAGACGAACGGCGTGCGTCTCTAAATTCATTCATTCATTCATTCATTCATTCATTCATTCATTCATTCATTCATTCAGACGCACGCCGTGCGTCTCTACATTCATTCATTCATTCATTCATTCATTCATTCATTCATTCAGACGCACGCCGTGCGTCTCTACATTCATTCAGACGCACGGTGTGTGTTTTTATATTCATTCAGACGCACGCCGTGCGTCTCTACATTCAGACGCACGCCGTGCGTCTCTACATTCCGGCGAAAACCCTTCGCCCCTCAAAAAAAAAAATGATTGTTTTTTCAAAAAATACTTGCAGAATGGTTTTTTTGTTGTATTTTCGTCTGTCAATTTTTTGTTCAAACCATGAAGACCATCTTCGGTTTATATCGGAAAATATTCAAAGACAGGGCGGTTTTTCCCCGGTTAAAATCATCCTGTAAATTGCCCTGTGCGTGGTTGG
>JAIRLS010000251.1 GCA_031259205.1 Bacteroidales bacterium
TCGCTGGAAATTACCGACGAAGTCGAAGCGTTGATTGACGAAATCAGTCAGCCGCTGCTGGACATACTCGGAAACAATCCCGATTACTACGAACATTCGTCGAAAAGCCGGATTTATTAATCGAAACAGTCATATTGTATTCTGCATAACTTTGAGACGTCAGCCGGGATTGCTACTGGCTCCGCCTTGCACTGACGGGGGGGGGCAGTCGGAAAAAGCGACGATCGGCCTCGTGCGGTGAGCCGTTAAGCAGCGGAGGGAGGCGTAAATCTATGCTGTTTGAGCGGAGCGAGTTACATAGATTTTAGTCGACGGAGCGTTAAACTTAACCCAACTTGCAGTTTATGAGGAATTAATACTCGTCGCCTCGAACTCCGAAAGCATTTCACAGAGCGTACTCTTTTCACTCACGTTACCGGCGTAGAATTTACTTTTACAGTAGAAGCCCTTTTCGTCGGTCAGCGCGGAACGTCCTTACAAGTCTTGATTTTCATCACCGGCGGTCGCTGACCGGCGGGAAAGAGGCCTCACGCAGCAGTGCGGCTGCCTGAATTGAAAATCGACGCAGTCAAAAGCAGGACAAGTACTGCCTTTAACTGCGTCGATATTCAATTCAGGACGTTCCGCATTCTCCAAGGCGGATGGCTTCCGCGCTTTCAGGCGAAAGCATTTCGCCTCTACATTCGCACCTTCTCCCCTTCGCGCTTTTTATTTTTCAGTTCAATGCCGGCAGTCGTTCCGCAGCCTGCCGGATGGGTCACCTCGCAGTCTTTCAGGTTGTAGCGGATAGGGGGTCGGAGGCGGTCGTAAAAAAAAAATCAAATCATCGACAAAAAAATAGGTATTATACGATAAAAAATACTTAGATTTGTGGATTCAAAATCAGACGTCATGAAAGGGATATATACCGTTTGTATATTCGTCTTTGTAATGTTATTTGCTGCAAATGCGCAGGTGCAGGTTCCGTTTATCAATTATACCATGAAAAACGGGCTGGTGCAAAGTCAAGTGCGCAGCATTTGTCAGGACAGTATGGGATACATCTGGATCGGCACGATGGAAGGCCTTTCCAGATTCGACGGAAAAAATTTCAAGAACTATACGGTTTCCGACGGGTTGCCTTCCAACCAAATCACCGAATTGCTGGCCGACCAAAATTCAAGGCTTTGGATTGCCACTTCCGGCATGGGGCTGGTGATGTTTGACGGGAAGACGTTCAAATCATACACCACCAAAGACGGGCTGGCTTCCAACACTTTTGAAAAGAGGGATCACAACGAACTCTTATTGGAAGATGCAAAGGGCAACATCTGGTGCAGGTCGGACAAGGGGGTATCGGTCATCGACAGCGAAGGCGGCGTCATTTCCTACGACGCCGGCAACGGATTTACGGACAACCGGACAGTCTGTTTTGCGGAGGACGGTGCAGGACGGATTATCTGCGGCGGCGACGAAACGGTGTTTATCATCGAACGCGGAAAAGTATCGCATTATACGGTTCCCGACGCCGGAGTGATCACCAAACTGTTCTCCGACAGGAATGGAAACATGTTCGGAACAGGAAGATCCAAAATCATCAAACTGTCAGGCTCTGCCATAGGAGAAACCGTTTTTTCGGCCAGCGACATACTGACGGCAATCGCCGACGCCGCCGGACATATCTGGCTTTCCACGCTAAACGGGGTGTATAAGCTGGACGGACAGACTTTTCAAGTACTGGAAACACTGAATGACCCCACCATATTCAAAATATTTGAAGATTCGCAACACAATATCTGGCTGCAAAGCACCGACAACGGCGCGTATAAATACGGCGACGGATATTTTGACAATTACGGCTCGGCTTTCGGTCTTGCAGGCGACGAAACCACCTGTATCTTTGAAGACAGCGAAGGCAACATCTGGATAGGCACCAACAACGGCGTATCCATGTACGGAAAAGTGATATTTGAAACCTATACAACGGCGTCGGGCTTGCCCAACAACCATGTGCTGACCCTGGCGGTCGATTCTTCGGGCAGTATGTGGTGCGCCCCGCTGAACAACGGGCTGGTGAAGATCAGCCACCGGAAAATGACGCTGCTGGAATCCCCCGAAAAGAAAACCCGTCCGGGTACCAACAACGTCATCAGCATGTCTGCGTCAGGCGACAAGCTGTTGCTGGGCTGTGTCTCCGAAGGAATGGGAATGATCATCGGCGACCGGTGGAAAATTGAACCTTCTGCCGCATTGACCAATATCGACATTAACGACATCCTTGTCGTGAACGGGGAATGTTGGCTGGCGACTTCCGGCGGGCTGGGACGCAACAACGGGAAAACAGTCGTCTTTTATGATACGGAAAACGGCTTGGCGGACAACAACGTGTTCTTTCTGGCGGCAGATGCGAAAAAAAGGATATGGTGCACAACGGTGGCCGGCGTATCCGTATTCGACGGACAGCAGTTTGCCACCTACACCGAAGCCGACGGCCTGCCCGGCAATTCCTGCACGGACATCGCCATCGACGGCAACGGAGCAATATGGGTAGGGACGGAAAACGGACTGTGCCGCATCACGGAAAACAACGGGCAAATGACGTTTAGCAATTATTCGACCGCAGACGGATTGGCTTCCAACGCTATCAGCGTGGTGCATGTCGACAGGAAGGGCAGACTGTGGGTGGGAAACAACGGCGGACTGAACGTCATCGACCTGACAACCGGCAAAATACTTCACTACGCCGAAGAAGACGGCTTTACGGCGATGGACTGCTATCTGGGCGCCGCCGAAACAGACCTCTCCGGCAACGTGTGGTTCGGAACGGTTGCCGGTCTGGTAAAATATCTGCCCTCCAGAGATATTGCACGAAAGACCCCTCCGCGCACCCGCATCACCAACATCGTCCTGACCGACGGCGACGACATCAGGCAATATGCCGACACCTCGCAAACCTCAGAATTGCCTGCGGAACTATCCCTGCCGTATAACAGAAATACCGTCCGGCTGGACTGGATAGGGATACACTTTACCGTACCTTCCAAAAACCGCTATCGCTTCATTCTGGAAGGATACGAGAAAAATTGGCGCGAAGGAAAGGAAACCTCCCACGAATACCAGCTTTCGCCCGGACGGTACACCTTCAAAGTGATGTCATGCAACAGCGACGGAGTATGGAACACCGAACCGGTTTCCTACAGTTTCATCGTTCGCTCCCCGTGGTGGGCTACGTGGTTTGCCTACACAGGATACGCAGTGGCGCTCTTCCTGCTCTTCCTGCTGTACGCCAAATGGCGGGAACGGACGTTGCGGGAGAAAAACCGCCTGCTGGAGCAAAAAGTGCAGGAACGTACCGTGGAAATCGAACGCCAAAAGGAAAACATCAGAGAACAACGCGACAGGATTGCAGAACAGCGAAAGGAAATCATGGACAGCATACGTTATGCCAAACAGATACAAACCGCCCTGATGCCCGATACAACCAAAATGCAACAAATATTGCCGGAACATTTTCTGTTCTTTCGTCCGCGCAACGTGGTGAGCGGCGATTACTACTGGGTGGAGCGAAGAGGCAGCAAGACGGTCGCAATAGCCGCCGACTGTACGGGACACGGCGTGCCCGGAGCATTCATGAGCATGTTGGGCATATCCATCCTGAACGAAATCTTCATCCGGCAGGAACCGAATAATGCCGCCGCCATACTGGACGAACTGCGACGTAATCTCAAGGCAATGCTCTCGCAGAAAGGCATAGACGGCGAACAGCGCGACGGAATGGACGCCGCGCTGTGCATCATCGACGAGGATGCAATGGAAGTGCAGTATGCCGGCGCATACAACTCTATGCTGCTGGTTCGCAACAAGGAACTGATGGAGTACAAGGCAGATAAAATGCCCGTAGGGATTCATGCCGCAGAGGAAAAGAGTTTTACCAACCATTGCATATCTCTGGAGCCCAAGGATATGATTTACATCTTTTCCGACGGCTATGTTGACCAGTTTGGCGGAATGGACAACACCAAGTTCAAAATCAAACCTTTCAAGCAATTGCTGGTCAATATCTCGGATCTGCCCGTCGACCGCCAGCAGGAAATCATTGCAAAAGAACACGATGCATGGAAAGGCGCGAGAGAACAAATCGACGACATTCTGGTGATGGGAATCAGAATCAACCGGCGAAAAGTGAACGCATAAGAGGAGATTCAAACGCTACCGCTTGCTCTCCCTGATTTCTATTTCAAAAAGTTTAGGCCATTTTTTCCCGGTGACATATATTTTTCCGGTAAGCTGATCGAAGGCGATTCCATTGAGGACGTCCGTATCGCTTTTCATATCTCCGGCGTTCAGCAGCCCCTTCATGTCGATGACGCCCGTAACGGCGCCTGTTCTAACGTCGATACGAAGAATTACGTCCTGATGGTACACATTCGCCCACAATTCGCCGTTGATGTATTCCAGTTCATTCAGCAGGGGGACAGTTCCGGTGTGGTTGCATACTTCCAGACGGCGCACTTCCGTAAAATATTCCCTGTCCATAAAATACAGGCGAGCCGTTCCGTCGGTCATCAGCAGGTGTTCTCCGTCGAAGGCGAGTCCCCATCCTTCCCTCATCGGGTAGCTTAATTTTTGCAGCAGGCTGAAATCGTCTTTCCGGTAGATGAAAGCCGTCTGGTTTTGCCATGTAATCTGGATAAGGCGGTTATCCGCCAAAGTCAGTCCTTCGCCGAACATCTCTTTGGGAAGATTGAGCGATTGCACCGCTTCCCCCGTAGCGGGAAGCACTTTGCGCAGAGTGGATTCGCCCGCTAATCCGGTGCTTTCGTAGAAAAAACCTCCATCGAACAGCAGTCCCTGCGTGTATGCGCCCACATCGTGTGGATAGACGGCAACAATGCGGTAAGTGTAGCGTTTGGGGGGCTGGGGAGCCAGCAAAAGCACCGTTGTAGCCACGATATCCCTGTTGCCGTCGGGGTAGTGCGCCACTGCCTCGACGCGGTGCGTGCCGGTTGTGAATCCGGAAGTGTTCCATTCCGTATCCTTCAAAAGGGGAGAGGAAACGAGCAGTTTGCCGTCCACAAACCACCGGAGGGAATCAATTTGCAAGCCTTCGCCGGCCGCTTTTGCGGAAAGCGTCAGGGAGGCGCCCAGGGCGATGCGGTCGCTGTTGCCGGGCGATACGATGCTTATCTGCGCTTTGCGGCGCGACGACCGGTCGCCGGCAATCCCTCCTCCCTTCGGACGGGGACTGTTGTCGCACGACCACGAAGTGGCAACGAACACAAAAATGGGAAATATCAGGACGATTTTTTTCACGGAACTGAATCTATCGGGTTGATTGCATATCCGGCAAAAACGGGTCTGCCTCCGCCGGATATTTTTAATTGGTTTTAAATTCGTATCTGACGGCCGACAATTCCCGGCCGGCTCGAATGACTTTTTCCTCCAGCCCCTTTTTACAGGCAATGACACGTTCGGACAACTCTGCGTCGGACAGGGCGAGAATTTGGGCGGCCAATATGCCTGCGTTCTGTGCTCCGTCAAGTCCTACCGTCGCTACGGGTATTCCCGGAGGCATTTGCAGGATGGACAGGATGGAGTCCCATCCGTCGAGGGAAATGGAGGCTTTAATGGGTACGCCTATAACCGGAAGCGGCGTCTGTGCGGCGATTATTCCGGGGAGATGAGCTGCGCCGCCTGCGCCGGCAATGATCACTTTGACGCCCCGCGACATGGCGTTTCGTGCGTATTCTATCGTTTGCGAGGGCGTCCGGTGAGCCGACAATGCCTGTATCTCAAACGGTATCCGGAACTCGTTCAGCGCTTCGGCTGCTTTTTTCATGACAGGCAAGTCGGACGTACTGCCCATGATAATGCTTACTCTTGCTTCCATACTTGTTTTTTGTGACTGCCTGAATGTCGTTCCTGAAAATTTTACCTGTTTTGACCTGTGGCATTTCTTCAGGCGGGTAGATCCGGCAGTCGTTATTTATATTTTTCACAAAACTACATGAAAATTCCGGATTTTCAAGAGCGTGAAATGAAAAAAGTTTTTGGCGGAGTTCTCCGGCGAGAAAATGGGGCGCGTGTTAAATGAGTGTCGAGTTCAAACAAAAATACAGACGTAAACCACGAATAATCATTGTTTCATTTTGAGTATTTTTACAGCAAATGAACAATGCCGGATCGTTGAAAGTAAAAAAAGCGCACAGACGGACGCCGATGAATACAGATGACACAGAAGAGAATGATGAATTTTTCCGATAAAACACTGTCAATTTTAACCATATTGACAGCTTTTTTCAATTTTCAATTTTCAATCTCCTGTCGCTGACAAAAAATGTGTACCTTTGTGGCTGGAAATCGAAATAATATGGAGCAGAACATTAAGAAAGTCATAGTATTAGGATCGGGAGCATTGAAGATCGGGGAAGCAGGAGAGTTCGACTATTCCGGTTCGCAAGCCTTGAAAGCCATGCGCGAGGAAGGGGTATATACCGTATTGATTAATCCCAACATTGCCACCGTGCAAACGACGGAAGGCATTGCCGACAAGATTTATTTCCTTCCGGTAACGTCTTTTTTTGTGGAAAAAGTAATCCGGCGCGAGCAGCCCGACGGCATACTGCTGGCCTTTGGCGGACAGACTGCGCTCAACTGCGGCATCGCCCTGTTCAAGGCAGGCGTGTTCGAGAAATACAACGTCCGCGTGCTGGGAACGCCCATTGAGGCAATCATGGATACCGAAGACCGCGAGCGCTTTGTCCGCCGGCTCGACATGATTGACATAAAGACTCCCCGCAGTATCGCCGTTGAAAACGTAGAAGCAGCCGAAGCAGCCGCTCAAAAACTCGGTTTCCCGATTATAGTCCGCGCCGCTTATGCGCTGGGCGGACTGGGCAGCGGATTTTGCGCCGATGCGGAAGAACTCCGCACGCTGGTAAGCAGTTCGTTCACGTATTCCAGTCAGGTGCTTATCGAAGAGTCGCTCAAAGGATGGAAAGAAGTGGAATACGAAGTGGTGCGCGACAAGTACGACAACTGTATCACCGTGTGCAACATGGAAAACTTCGATCCGTTGGGCATCCACACCGGCGAAAGCATCGTAGTAGCCCCCATCCAAACGATGAACAACCGCGAAGTGCAGAAACTGCGCGAATTAGCCGTCAAAATTATCCGGCACATCGGCGTGGTAGGCGAATGTAACGTGCAGTACGCGCTCGACCCCTTTTCGGAAGATTACCGCGTTATCGAAGTCAATGCGCGACTTTCGCGTTCCAGTGCGCTGGCCTCCAAAGCAACCGGCTATCCGTTGGCTTTTGTGGCGGCAAAACTCGCGCTGGGTTACGGCCTGCACGAACTGAAAAACTCCATTACCAAAGTAACATCGGCCTTCTTCGAACCGGCTATCGACTACATCGTTTGCAAAATCCCGCGATGGGACATGAACAAATTCCACGGCGTATCGAAAGAAATAGGGTCTTCGATGAAAAGCGTCGGCGAAGTGATGGCCATCGGACGTAACTTTGAAGAATCCGTGCAAAAAGGCCTGCGCATGATCGGGCAAGGAATGCACGGTTTTGTAGGCAACCGCGACCTCTCCTTCGACAATATCGAAAAAGAACTGACCAACCCCACGGACATGCGTATCTTCGTCATCAGCAAAGCCTTCGACAAGGGGTATACGGTAGATCAAATCCATGAACTGACGAAAATAGACCGCTGGTTTCTATACAAATTACAGCATATCCACCATTTAAAGGCCGAACTTACGCAATACAGCCGCATCGAAGACCTTCCGGCAGATTTGTTGCTGGACGCCAAAAAACAAGGCTATTCCGATTTCCAGATAGCGCGTTACGTGTACAAAGACGACGGCGCGATTGACGAAAATCTGCTGCATGTGCGGAAATATCGCAAAAAGTTGGGCGTAGTACCTTATGTGAAACAGATCGATACGCTTGCCGGCGAATTTCCCGCACAAACCAACTATCTGTACCTCACTTATCACGGCATGGAACACGACGTGCCGTTTGAACGGGACAACCGTTCGGTCGTAGTGCTCGGTTCGGGCGCTTACCGCATCGGCAGTTCGGTGGAATTTGACTGGTGCAGCGTCAATGCCGTCAATACGATACGAAAAGAAGGCTACCGGTCGATTATGATTAACTACAACCCCGAAACGGTGAGCACCGACTATGATTCGTGCGACAAACTCTATTTCGACGAACTCTCCTTTGAACGGGTAATGGATATACTTGATCTGGAAACGCCCCGAGGAGTGATTATCTCTACCGGCGGACAGATTCCGAACAACCTCGCCATGCGGCTGGACGAACAGCGGGTACCCATTATGGGAACGTCGCCCGAATCCATCGACCGCGCCGAAGACCGCCACAAGTTTTCACTGATGTGCGATGCGCAGGGCATTGACCAGCCCAGATGGAAAGAACTGTCTACCATGGACGATATTTACAAGTTTGCCGCAGAAGCAGGCTTCCCTTTGCTGATACGCCCCTCCTACGTATTGTCGGGCGCGGCGATGAACGTGGTAAGCAACCGCGACGAACTGCGCGACTATCTCGTGCTGGCGTCCAACGTGTCGAAACAGCATCCGGTAGTGGTGACCGAATTTCTGGAAAACGCCAAGGAAATAGAAATAGACGCCGTTGCCGATAAAGGCGAACTGGTAACTTACGCCATTTCGGAACATGTGGAATTTGCGGGCGTGCATAGCGGCGACGCCACCATTGTGTTCCCCCCGCAAAAACTGTATTTTGAAACCGTCCGCCGTATCAAGCGGATTACGCGCAAAATCGCCCGCGAACTGAACATCTCCGGGCCGTTCAACATACAGTTTCTTGCTAAAGACAACGACATCAAAGTAATAGAATGTAACCTCCGCGCATCGCGCAGTATGCCGTTTGTATCGAAAGTACTAAAAACAAACCTGATAGAGATAGCCACCCGCGTAATGCTCGGTTTGCCGGTACAACAACTGGACAAATCCACATTCGATCCGGACTACATCGGCGTGAAAGCATCGCAGTTTTCGTTTGCCCGCCTGCTAAAAGCCGATCCCGTGCTGGGCGTAGAAATGGCGTCCACCGGAGAAGTGGGCTGCATCGGCGACGATTATTACGAAACACTGCTCAAATCCATGCTGTCCGTAGGGTATCGCGTACCGGAAAAAAACATCCTGATGTCCACCGGCACCATGCGCGACAAGGTGGAATTGTTGCAACCCGCGCGATTACTGGTGGAAAAGGACTACAAAATCTTCGCTACCAAGGGAACGGCCATGTTTCTGGTAGAAAACGGCGTGGAAGCCACTCCGCTGGCTTGGCCTGACGAAGACCGACATCCAAACGTGCTGGATTATCTGAAAAACAAGAAAATAGACATGGTTATCAATATCCCCAAAAACCTGTCTAAAAATGAATTGAACAACGATTACACCATCCGCCGCAGCGCCGTAGATTTCAACATTCCGCTGATCACCAACGCTCGATTGGCCGGCGCCTTCCTCACCGCCATCTGCAAAAACAGCCTCGACGACATAAAAATAAAAAGCTGGGACGAGTATTAGAAAAAATCAAAATAAGCATCGTATCAATGGAATACAATTTTAGAGAGATAGACGCCAAATGGCAAAAATACTGGGTAGAACACAAAACCTACCGTGTGACGGAGGACGCCTCGAAGCCAAAATATTACGTACTCGACATGTTCCCTTATCCGTCGGGAGCAGGGCTGCACGTGGGGCATCCGCTGGGATACATCGCCGGCGACATCTACAGCCGTTTCAAGCGACATCAGGGATTTAACGTGCTGCACCCGATGGGCTACGACGCCTACGGACTGCCTGCCGAACAGTACGCCATACAGACAGGGCAGCACCCTGCCGTCACTACCGAACAAAACATCAAACGCTACCGCGAACAGTTGGACAAAATCGGGCTGTCCTTCGACTGGGAACGGGAACTGCGAACCTGCGACCCGGCATACTACAAATGGACGCAATGGGCGTTTATACGGATGTTTCATTCCTACTACTGCCACAATTCCCGACAGGCGCGCCCCATAACCGAATTGACGGAAATCTTCGCGCGGCAAGGGACAAAAGACCTGAATATGGCATGTAGCGAAAAACTGAACTTCACCGCCGGCGAATGGAACGGCAAATCCGAAAAAGAACGGCAGGAAATCCTGATGAACTGCCGTATCGCTTACTTGTCGGACACGATGGTCAATTGGTGCCCCGCGCTGGGTACGGTGCTTGCCAACGACGAAGTGAGCGAAGGCCTGTCCATACGCGGCGGACATCCCGTAGAGCAAAAACGGATGCGCCAGTGGTGTCTGCGGGTATCGGCCTATGCGCAACGCCTGCTCGACGGACTGGAAACGATCGACTGGACTGATTCGCTGAAAGAAACGCAAAAAAACTGGATCGGAAAAAGCGAAGGAGCTGAAATACGGTTTCACCTCTCCTGCGGAAGCGAAATAACGGTCTTCACCACACGCCCCGACACCATTTTCGGCGTCACCTTCATGGTGCTGGCGCCCGAAAGCGAATATGTGTCCGAAGTAGTCGCCGGCGGGCAAAAAGCCGAAACGGACGCTTATCTTGAAGCCGTAAAACGCCGCACCGAACGCGAACGCATCGCCGACCGCCGCGTAACAGGCGTCTTTACCGGTTCATACGCCGTCAATCCCTTTACCGGAGGAGAAATCCCCGTCTGGATATCCGACTATGTGCTGGCAGGCTACGGCACAGGCGCTATCATGGCGGTACCCGCACACGACAGCCGCGACTACGCCTTTGCCCGCCGTTTCAACCTGCCCGTCATCCCGCTGATTGAAGGCTGCGACGTATCCGCAGAAAGTTTCGACGCCAAGGAAGGCGTCATGTGCAATTCCGGTTTCCTCAACGGACTGACGGTGAAAGAAGCCATTGCCGAAGCCAAAAAATATATCCGCGAAAAGGGCATCGGACGTATGAAGGTCAACTACCGCTTGCGCGACGCCATTTTTAGCCGCCAACGTTACTGGGGAGAGCCGTTTCCCATCTATTACAAAGACGGTATGCCCTGCACGGTAGACGAAGCCGACCTGCCCGTCTGCCTGCCCGAAGTGGACAAGTTCCTGCCTGCCGAAACCGGCCAACCGCCGCTGGGACGGGCAAAAAACTGGACCTACGTCCCGCGTGACGAGTCGTCTTCTGCAAACGAAGAAAAAATCACGCCCCAAAACAGTTAACCCCTCCTTATGATGGAATATGATAATTGAGGACAAATCTTTTATGCGTACTTTTGTGTCGGTGGATTGCGTTATTTTTGGGTTCGACGGCAGCAGACTGAACGTATTACTGGTACAGCGTCAATCGGAACAATACCCGAACAGCGGATTGAAACTCCCCGGCAGCCTGATTTATCAGGAAGAGGACGCCGATATAGCCGCTCACCGCGTACTGTACGAATTGACCGGCATCCGGAAAATGGCGCTGAAACAGTTCAAAAGTTTTACCTCGCCCCGGCGCACCGCCAACCCCGACGATCTCAAATGGCTCGAATATGCGTACGGAAACAAGATCGACCGGCTGATCACCATTTCCTACCTGTCGTTATGCAAGATCAACCGGCGGCTCAACGTTATTTCAAAATATAAAACGGTGGAGTGGTGCCCTGTTAACCGGTTGCCCGATATGCCTTTCGACCACAATCAAATCGTAGCAGAGTCGATGGAGGAAATCAAGCAATGGCTCAATGACGACCAAATGGTAGTCTTTGAACTGCTTCCCTCCAAATTTACCGCTACCGCCTTGCGCAACCTCTACGAGGCCATCCGTCAAAAACAGTGCGACGCCCGCAACTTCCACAAGAAAATGATCAACATGTTTTGCGTGATCCCCTTGGACGAAAAGCAGGCAAACGTACCCCACCGTGCCGGACGCCTTTACAAGTTCGACAAAAATCTGTACAAAAAGAGAATGAGCATTTAAAAATAAATCAAAAATACAATTGAATATGTACTTGTTAGGATATGACATAGGCAGTTCGTCCGTAAAGGCCTGTCTGGTAGAGATAGAAACGGGAAAGGCCGTAGCGTCCGACTATTTCCCGAAAACAGAAATGCCGATTTTGGCGGTAAATCCGGGATGGGCGGAACAAGAACCTGCTTCGTGGTGGGAAAACCTGAAATCTGCCCACCACTCGGTGATGAATCAGGCACACGCAAAGGCAGACGACGTGAAAGCCATCGGCATTGCTTGGCAAATGCACGGGTTGGTATTAGTGGACAAACACCGGAAGGTACTCCGTCCGTCCGTCATTTGGTGCGACAGTCGGGCCGTGCCGTACGGAACACGGGCTTTCCAAACCATCGGGAAAGAAAAATGCCTGTCGCACCTGCTCAATTCGCCGGGCAACTTCACCGCCGCCAAGCTGGCATGGGTAAAGGAACATGAGCCGCAAATCTACGAACAGGCAAATCGGCTGATGCTGCCGGGCGACTACATCGCCATGAAACTTACCGGCGACATATCGGTAACGGTAGAAGGCCTCTCGGAAGGCGTCTTCTGGGATTTTAAAGAACAGCGCCTGTCCGGTGACGTGATGAACTGTTTCGGTTTCCGGTCATCGCTTATCCCCGAAATAAAGCCCGTTTTCGGAATACAGGGGCTGGTGTCTGCGGAAGCGGCGGCAGAACTCGGACTGAAAGCCGGTATTCCGGTGTCCTATCGAGCCGGCGACCAACCCAACAACGCCCTTTCACTGAACGTGCTGCATCCCGGAGAGGTAGCAGCCACGGCCGGCACGTCCGGCGTCATTTATGGAGTGCTGGGAAAGGTAAACTACGACCCTCTCTCTCGCGTCAATACCTTTGCACACGTCAATCATACCGGCGAAAGGACACGGCTGGGCGTACTGCTGTGTATCAACGGAACCGGCAGCCTCAACTCGTGGGTGCGCCGAAACGTCGTACCGGACGGACTTTCCTACGCTCAGATGAACGGTCTGGCGGAACAGTCGCCCGTCGGAGCGAAAGGCCTGTCGGTGATTCCATTCGGAAACGGCGCGGAACGTATGCTGGAAAACCGGGAGCCGGGATGTTCCCTGCACGGTATCAATTTCAACATACACAAGCGGGAAGACATCGTCCGCGCCGTACAGGAAGGAATCGTGTTCTCTTTCCGCTACGGCATGGACATTATGGCGGACATGGGTATGAACATCAAAGTAATACGCGCCGGCAACGCCAATATGTTCCTCAGTCCCCTGTTCCGCCGCACATTGGCCAATACGGGAGGCGCCGTCATCGAACTGTACGACACCGACGGCGCAACAGGCGCTGCCAAAGGCGCAGGAATAGGCGCAGGAATATACGCCTCCGAAAAAGAAGCCTTTGCTTCCCTTCAAAAAATAGCCGTCATAGAACCGGAAACCGCTCAAAAAGACGTCTATGAAGAAGCCTACCGTCGTTGGAAAAATGTTTTGAACCAAGTATTAGATACTCCTGTGACGCAGGCTTATCATTTTTGATAAGCTCAAGTTCTTTCCATCGCGTAGAGACGCACGGCTGTGCGTCTCGGCTGTGCGTCTCGGCTGTGCGTCTCGGCTGTGCGTCTCGGCTGTACGTCTCGGCTGTACGTCTCGGCGTGCGTCTCGGCTGTGCGTCTCGGCGTGCGTCTAAAATCGTTTTGGAAAATGCGGAACGTCCTGAAAGGACGTAATTTTCATAACCGCAGGTCAACGACCTGCGGTGCGCCGAGACGCACGCCGGCACGCCGAGAGACGCACGCCGTGCGTCTCTACGTTCGCTAAATTATTCGCTTTTCACTGCTTTTAGCGTTTTTACCTTCCCGTCTTTTTCGAGGCGGAAGAAATACAGTCCTGCGGGCAGGCGTTCCAGATGAACGGTTTCGTCCGCGCCGGTCGGTTTTCGGACGTGGACGGCGGCGCCGCCGGACGTGAACACCCGCAACGTCCAGCCTTCGGCGCCCGTGAGGTGCAATGCGCCGGCAAAGGGGTTGGGGTAAAGGCGGAACGT
>JAIRLS010000345.1 GCA_031259205.1 Bacteroidales bacterium
CTTTATCTTTGTGTCTTGGCAATCGGGACAATGGAGTATGATTGTTATTTTCATTTTGCAAAAATACAACTTTTCTTCCTGATTGCCACTTTTTTATGACAGCATACTTTTTATATCACTACCAAAGATCGTTTTATTCCTGTATTCAAAGGTGAAAACCATCTTATTGGGAAAAAATTTACAGTTGGAACAGAGGGAAATAACTGCCGACTGCGCCATCGTATCCGCAGGGCTTTCCGTAAAACCTGCTGTTTTTCAAAGAAGCTGTTCAATCATTTTAAGGCTTTTAACCTCGCCTTTTTTACATCTATTTCGGCTTTGTTTGAAGCCGCATACTTTTTACATCACCACCAAGTGTTTTATAGCCTGTTTCGTAATTGGCGACTAAAATGTGGTTTGCTGCCGATTTGAACCGGTTCCGAATATTGACGGAATAGTTTTTTGCATATTCGTCAATGACCATGTCTCCGTATAATTTTTCTGTTAACGGCGTCCTGCCGATTACAAGCAACGCTTTGCATTTTAAGCTTTTGAAATTTCCCGCAAGGGTAACATGACAGTCGTCGTTAAAGCCATCTTTGTATTCTTCATTTCCATAATCGGAAAAAATACAATCATACGGAGGGTCTAAAAACATGAAATCATCTGCTTCAACCATTTCAAATATTTCTTTATAATCTTTATTGAATATTTGGGTATTGGCCAATAAATCGCTGTGTTTCTTTGTGATTGATGATGTGTTTATATGGGGATACCTCCCAAAAGGGACATTAAATTCTCCTTTGGAGTTGTAACGGATCATTCCTGAATACGCTGTTTTGTTGATAAAGAAATAGAGTAAGGCATCCGAATATTTTTTGTCGGATAAACCGTTAAACATATCGCGGATATAATAGTACAACTCTTCATTTTTATCTTCGACCCGTTCATTGGGCGTTTGACGTTTTAATGCGTCAAATTGTTTGCGGTTAGCGTCATAAATTTTTTCAATCTCGTCAAGTTCAGTACGCAATGTTACATAATTATTTTTAACTCCCGAATAAAAGTCCATCAATTTGGAGTTGATGTCGTTGATAATTGCCTTTTTCGGTTCCAAATGGAAATACAAAGCTCCGCCTCCAAAAAAAGGCTCAATATGTCTGCCCTTATATGACGGTATATGTTTTACAATTTGGGAAATTTCGTTGGATTTTCCACCTCTGTATTTGATTAGTGGTTTCATCATTGCATCATTTTATATTCCACAATATTTTCTGCAATAACATTCAAAACTTGGCATACCTTTTTTCCTCAAAAGTATGACTCTTTTTTGAATTGTACAAATTTATTGGGATTTATATAAAACATTAAAAACAGTCGGGGTGAAAAGACTCGAACTTTCGACCCCTTGCACCCCATGCAAGTGCGCTAGCCAACTGCGCCACACCCCGATTGTTAAAAACGCTGCAAAGATATGGAGGAATTACGAAACTCCCAATAGTTTTTGGAAAAAAAATCATTATTGTCCGAATAAAGCTTGGATATGTTTTTATTTTAGTGATTATGAATAGATTATGTTAAAAAATGATTTTTAATCGGATTACGACCAACTCCTTTTAAAAGATTGAAAAATACCCAACCGGCATTTTCAAACGTCAAAAAAGTCCTTTACCGGAGTAAAAAGGCGCGGGACTTGGGGGTTACGGAAAGGATTTGTTAATGACAACAGTTTTATTCCAAAGCGCCATTTTCGCGTTGACGGTTCCGGAAAGGCTCAATTCCGAGGTATGGTTCATCAGCAAACGGAAAAGAGCATTCAGGTTATCAGGTATATTTTCCAGCCGGACAGTCACATGTAAAAGATAAGTATCTGTTTTTCCGGCTTTTAACTTAACCGGCTCCATTTGCATCACCGATCCTATCTGTTTCCCGTTGAAGTGAAGCTTGAGTTCGCCGTCCCGTAACGTTATATTCTGTGAGTTGGGGTTGTTGATAGCAGCTTCTATTTCCAACTGTAACAGCATGTTGTCAAAATCTTTGTAGGTAACGGATTTAATGGCTATCAGTTCAATCTCCTGAAAGCGGCATCCCGACAACAAAGCAAATATCGAAAAACAAATCAGCCAACATTTCGACAATTGTATTTTTTTTATTACTGCATTCAACTTTATTATCATATTAAATTTTTTTGCCATATTCAACTACGGTTTACAAAACGATACTCCGAATTAATTATAATCGAAGCAAAAATAAAATTTTTTAATTAAATAAAAAAAAGTAATTTTGCGAATTAAAAAAATACGTGAATCGGATAGTAGAAAATATCGCAAACTTACGTTTGGAGATACCTTCGGAAGTGAAGATAGTGGCTGTGAGCAAGTCGAGAAGTGTTGAAGACATTCGTGAAGTTATGTCGACCGGCCTAATCTGTTTCGGCGAAAACAGAGCGATGGAATTGTATTCCAAGAACGAGGAGATACCGGAAGTAGAGTGGCATTTTGTCGGGCATTTGCAAACCAACAAGGTCAAATATATCGCACCTTTTGTGAAGATGATCCAATCGGTAGATTCGTTTCATTTGTTGAATGAAATCAACAATCAAGCGGAAAAGTATCATCGCACCATTGAGTGTTTGTTGCAGATACACATTTCAGCGGAAAAGCAGAAATTCGGTTTCAGCAACGAGGAATTGTTCCGTCTATTGGAGATGCCGAAACTTTCGTCGTTGCAACACGTCCGGATATGCGGATTGATGGGCATGGCTACCTATACGAACATCCCCGCTCTCATACGTTTCGAATTCAGGCAACTGGCCCGTCTTCATCAGCAGGTAAAAGAACGGTTTTTCCCGGAATCGCCGTTTTTTACGGAACTGTCGATGGGCATGAGCGGTGATTACCCTATTGCCGTTGAAGAAGGCTGTACAATGGTACGCATTGGCCGTGATATTTTCGGCAGGTGATGATTCCCACATGCTCCAAAAAAAGCAATTCGAAATAAGGCGTTGTTAATTAAATATGGTTTTTTGTCTTTTGTCGAATTTATATATTTTAAATTCAATCATTTACATTCTTTATCTTATCGAAATCCATATATAGTTAGTAATGCCAAAAATAAATATTGTAAATTTGCCGGAAAATTATGAATCTTTAAGGCATTATGATTTCAAGGAGAACTTTTTTTAAAGGAATCGGAACTGCATCCGTTTGCAGCGTGATACCTGCTGCCGCTTGTGCGGACAGTTCGATTGAAAATAGCAAGCGAAGGATTGGCACGCATGAAACAAATCTTTGAATAGCAGTTGAATGAATATCCGTTTCATTCTTTATATTTTGGGCGCCCTGATGATAGTCGAAGGGTTCCTGATGCTGTTTCCGACTGTCGTAGCGATGATTTACGGAGAACCCGACATGAAAAGTTTTCTGTTTTCATCGTTGATCACGGGCGGCACAGGCGGCATATTCCGCTATTTATTCAGGGAAACATCCAAAGAAATCACCAAGCGGGAAGGACATATCATTGTTTGTCTGGTATGGATTGTCTTCGGATTTTTCGGATCGTTGCCCTTCCTGTTCGGCGGGCAGGCGGTATCTCTTGCCGATGCGTTTTTCGAGACCATATCCGGATTGACCACTACCGGCTGTTCTGTCATGCCCGATGTAGAATCGCTGACACACGGATTACTGTTTTGGCGGGCATTGATGCACTTTATGGGCGGCGTGGGCATTCTAATGCTCGTGATTGCCGTGCTGCCTATCTTTGGTGTGGGCAGTATGACCATTTATCAGGTGGAAACCTCTCAGGCAAGCATTAGCCGGCTCAGCCCGAGAATAAAGGATACTGCCGGCTTCATTTTTCGGATATACCTGTTTTTAACATTTTCCTGTTTGTTGGCATATCTTCCGGAAATGAACTTTTTCGATGCTGTTTGCCATGCCTTCTCCACTACTGCTTCCGGCGGTTTTTCTACACGTAATGCCGGTATGGGCGCATTTTCGGCCTATTCACAGTATATTTCCGTTATTTTCATGTTGCTGGCCGGCACCAATTTCGTCCTGATGCATTATGTTCGGAAAGGCGATTTCAAAAAAGCGACACAAAGTGACGAATTTCGTTTCTACCTGCTGATGGTGTTAAGTGTGAGCCTTTTCGTCGCTACAGGTTTGTTGTTGTCCGAAAGTTTCGGAGTGGAACGCGCTTTCCGCGAAGGCTTGTTTCATGTGGTGAGTATTTGTTCGACCACAGGATACACAGTCAGCGATTATACACTGTGGTTTCCACCGTTGTGGTTTGTCATTACGCTGACGGCGCTGGTGGGAGGCTGTGCAGGTTCAACGGCAGGCGGTTTGAAAATGGTTCGTATCATCCTGCTGCTTCGAATGATCCCCGTCCAGTTTAAGCGAATTATGCACCATCGAGGGATGATTCTGGTGAAACTGAACAGGCAGAATGTACCCGAAGAGCAGATGTTCCGCACTTTATCTTTCCTGATGATTTTCCTGTGCGTATTCATTTTAGGCGTTTTTGTGCTGATGATTTGCGGGTTGGACGTCACTACGGCTTTCGGCGCCACTGTTGCATGTCTTACCAATTGCGGGCAGGGATTGGGTGAAGTAGGTCCGTCGGGAAATTTCAGCGGAATACCCGTTGCCGGGAAATGGGTATGTTCTTTCCTGATGCTGTTGGGACGGTTGGAGTTGTATGCCGTCCTGATTATTTTTTCCCGTGATTTTTGGAATAGACAAGGATAATATGATTTAATTGAATTTAAAACAATGAGCAATATTGAAAATATAGAGCGGCATTATGCCGGAATACTGGAAGCGCTTATTCCCGATCCTCAACGGGAAGGTCTTGGTAAAACCTCTCTGCGGGCGGCCGATTCTCTGGCATACCTGACCGAAGGCTACCGGTACGATCCGAAAGAGATACTTGCCTCGTCGGTGTTTCACGAAAATTACCGGCAAATGGTACTGGTAAAGGATATCGAAATGTATTCCATGTGCGAGCATCATTTACTCCCGTTTTTCGGGAAAGCCCATGTAGCCTATATCCCTGACGGGAAGATTACCGGATTGAGCAAAATAGCCCGCGTAGTGGATATTTTTGCACGCCGGCTGCAAGTGCAGGAAAGGCTTACAATGGAAATCCGCGACTGTATTCAGGAGGCGCTTAATCCCATGGGAGTTGCCGTAGTTATCGAAGCGCAACACCTTTGTATGATGATGCGGGGCGTTCAAAAACAAAATTCCGTTGCAACGACTTCCGCCTTTACGGGGAGTTTCTTGAAAGACCATCGTACCCGCGACGAATTTATCCACCTGATAGGCGAGAAACTGCATTAACCTCCTCCTTTCCAGAATATGCACACATTGAACTTTCCGGAATATGCAGCTTCCATAAAATCCGTTGATGGAAAAATAATGATATTCGATTCCATCCGGAAAAAATATGTAGCGCTGACGCCCGAAGAATGGGTGCGCCAGCATCTTATCCACTACCTGACAACGGAAAAACAATATCCCCCATCGCTCATTTCGATAGAAACGCCGCTAAAATATGCGTTGACCGACAAACGCAGCGATTTGATCATATACAACCGCAACGGGCAAGCATTGCTGCTGGCGGAATGTAAAGCGCCCAACGTACTTATCACTCGAAAAACATTTGAGCAAATAGCCATCTACCACCAACGGGTTTGTGCACATACGCTGTTACTCACCAATGGTTTGACACATTATTGTGTGACGGTGAGGCCAGGACAACCGGCAAGATTCCTGACCGAAATACCTGATTTTTCTGCCTTGCAGTCCGGACGCTGAGCGGAAGGATTCAGTAATTCAGCAGGTTTCGCGCATTTTCCAGTGCAGCTTCGGTCATTTTTTCGCCACTGAGGATACGGGCGATTTCCAGCACACGCTCTTCCCTGGTCAATTTTCGTACTTTCGTTTGGCTGTCCTGTTCGGTATCCTTCTTATACACCTTGTAATGATGCTGTCCTTTAGCGGCCACCTGCGGAAGGTGTGTAATATTGATAATCTGGGAGGATACGGCCATTTGCTCGAATATGTTGCCTACTTTTTCGGCAACGACGCCCGACACGCCGCTGTCAATCTCGTCAAAGATAAGCGTGGGCAGGGATATTTTGCCGGCAATGGTTGCTTTCAGGCTCAGCATCACCCGCGACATTTCTCCTCCCGACGCTACCTTGCCCAATTCCTGAAGTTGTTGCTGCCTGTTGGCAGAAAACAGGAATCTCACGCCATCGTTACCATTGGCGGACAATGCGCCGGAAGGTTGCAAATCCGCTTTAAACAGGGCGTTAACAATCCCCAACTGTGTCAGATAGGAATGAATCTGCTGTTCGATTTGAGGAATGGCCTGTTTGCGTTTGACGGACATGTCTTCGGCAAGCCGGTTGAGTTGCTCTTCCAGCGCCCGTATTTCCTGTTCCGTTTGTTCGATCTGCAAGTGGGAATCATTTATTTCCGACAGTTTTACGTCCAGCGCCTCGCGGATGGCCATCAGTTCGCCGACAGAGGAAACGCGGTGTTTCTGTTGGAGGCCATACAATACGTCTAACCGTTCGTTGATTTCGTCCACTCGCCCCGGACGATATTCGACGGCCTCGGCTATCTGTCCTGCTTCCGACGACATATCCCGCAGGTCGATCAAAGCCGAGTCCAAACGTTGAAGGAAACCGGTAGCGGACGGTAATACGCCTTTCAGCCGGTTCATCACAGCAATCGCCGATTTCAGCAGGGTAACGACCGAATGTTCGTCGGCGTCCAGACAGGCGGCTGCCTGCATCAGTCCCGTTTTGATTTCTTCCGCATGCAACAAGGCTTTCAATTCTTCCTCCAAAGTTTCCTGCTCGCCGTTCCGGAGCTGGGCATTATTCAATTCTTCGAACCGGAAACGATGATAATCCGAATCTGCCCTGTTTTGCTGTTCGGCTGCTTTCATCTCTTCCAGACGGACGGACAGTTTACGGTATCCGGCATACAATTGCCTGTATTCGGCAACACGGTCTAACTGTTGGGCATAAGTATCCACAATTTGCAGTTGGAAATCGGCGGATTGCAAATAGATGTTCTGATGCTGCGAATGAATATCTATCAGTTTAGCGCCTATCTCTTTGAGAACAGCCAGATTGACAGGCGTATCGTTAATAAATGCCCTTGATTTTCCATCGGCTGAAATCTCACGCCGCAGGATGGCGTCGCCGGCAAAATCAAGTTCGTTTTCTACAAACCACGAGTCCCATTCTTTTCGCGTAAGTCCGAAAACGCCTTCTACCACGCATTTATTGCTCTTATCCAGCAGAGCGTTACTGTCGGCGCGCTGTCCGGCAAGCAAAGCTAATGCACCCAGCAAGATCGACTTCCCGGCGCCGGTTTCTCCCGTGATGATGGACAATCCGTCATAAAAATCAACTTCCAATTCCTGAATCAGGACATAATTCCGAACGGACAAATGTTTAAACATGATGTTTTTACGAAAATAACGGTGCAAATTTATAAAAATAATACGTTACTTTTTTTGTATTTTAATAAAATAGCCGTACTTTTGTCTTTTCAAATGAAAAACAGATACTGCGGGGTGGAGCAGTGGTAGCTCGTTGGGCTCATAACCCAAAGGTCGTAGGTTCGAGTCCTGCCCCCGCTACCGGTAAAAGAGGTTGTCTCAAAAGTGGGGGCAGCCTTTTTTGTTGAGTACGACTTGTCGCGCAGATTGATGAGGGCTTATTCCGCTGCCGGAATGCTGAAATAGAAGGTAGCGCCTTTGCCTTCTTTGCTTTCCACCCATAATTTTCCGCGCTGGTGTTCCACAAAATCCTTGCACAGCAACAAACCCAGTCCGGTTCCTTTTTCCTTATCGGTTCCCAGCGTGGTAAAATTAACGTTGGAAAACATTTTTTCCTGACTCTCCTTACTGATGCCTGTGCCTGTATCTTTTACAGAAACAATCACTTCCTGTTCTTTCCGGACGGTATTAATCGTAATCGAACCGCCTTCAAAAGTAAATTTTAAAGCGTTGGAAATGAGATTGCGCAACACTATTTTCAACATTTCCATATCGGCGATGACGAAAACAGCCTGTTTTGACAGGTTCTCAATGGCGATGTGTTTCTGTTCCGCCTGCATTCGGTAAAACCCTATGCTGTTGTCAATAATCTCCCGAAGATCCGTTTTGTAAAAAACAGGCTCAATGCTGTTCAGTTGCGACTGAGACCAGTGGAGCAGGTTTTCGAGCATAATGGTTGTGTTCTCCACCCGCGACAGCAATTTTCCGACGAAATCTATCAAATCTCTTCTTGCTATATTGTTGGCGTTAAACAGGTTTAACAGCACATGCATCGACGATATAGGGCTGCGCAAGTCATGCGATATAATCGATAATAGTTTGTCTTTGACTGTGTTACTTTTCTCCAGCGCTTCGTTTGCCTGTGCGATGCGTTCATTTTCAGCCTCCATTTGCTCTGTTTTTTCCGTCAATACTTTTAATTCGTTTTCTTCTTCCTCTATCCTGCGCATCAACCGAAGGACTGACGAGGTGTTTTTCCGGTAACGGTAAAGACTCAGTAATATCAGAATCGAAAACGCCCCTGCCAGAACAAAACCTGTCAGTACGAAACAGTAATTGTCCGTACAGGCATCGCCCGCTATCCGGTCGCTATCGTTCCCTCGAAAGGCGAAAACTCCCGTATATACTGTTACTCCTACTATCCAAAACAAATGGCAAATAAGATTCATGATACTTGTATTGATTGAAAAAACTGCATTTTTAAATCAAAATTTGTATCATATACGAAAATTCATAAGCAAAGGTTACACCTGCGCAATAAAAATTTGTGAATTATCAACAAAAAAAACGATGCCGGAGTTATTTCATTTTTTTCAGCATGTCGGTAAGGATACTCACTCCTTTCGATGCACCCGCCCTGATAAAATGAATATTGCGCCGATAAGTCGCCACGTCATTGGGGTCGATCAGGAAAATGGGGCATCCTGAATTCACGCAGTCCAGCAGTCCGGCGGCAGGATACACGTTAAGCGAAGTGCCGATCACCACCACAATGTCGGCTTGCTGTATCAACTTGGCTGCCGGCTTTATCATGGGGACGTCCTCGCCGAACCAGACGATGAACGGACGAAGCTGGCAACCGTTCGTGTCTTTATCGCCTATGTTGATATCGGGATGTTCGGGCGGTATATCATAGGGCGTGCACAGGTCTGTCACCGAACAGGACTTCATCAGTTCGCCGTGCAGGTGTATTACGCGGGTACTGCCGGCACGTTCGTGCAGGTTGTCCACATTTTGCGTAATAATATGGACTTCAAAATCTTTTTCCAGTGCGACTAATCCCGTATGTCCGGCGTTGGGTTGGCATTTCAACAGTTGCCGGCGTCTTTGATTATAAAAATCAAGCACTAACTCCGGTTTTTTGGCAAAACCTTCCGGCGTGGCCACATCTTCTACCCTGTGCTGCTCCCATAATCCGTTGGAATCACGAAAGGTAGAAATCCCGCTTTCAGCGCTCATTCCAGCGCCGCTTAACACGATTAATTTCTTCATCACTCACAAAATTTTTAATAAAATAAAGGTTCAAAGTTATACTTTTTATACATTTGCAAAACTAATTTTTTTAAATGATGAATATTATTTTCCCGTTTTTACCTGTACGGTCGGCAAAACCGCGCGACACCGGCCTGACGATGATGATGGATAAAGGATTGAGCGTCAGTGAGACAGAACATTTTATCGCCGCCGCCGGAGATTACACCGATTTGGTGAAACTGGCGTTCGGGACAGGCGTGTTTGTAAAAAATATTGACGATAAAATACGATTGTATAAGGAAGCCGGTATCCGCGCCTATTTTGGAGGTACGATGTTTGAGGCCTTTATTGTACGCGGGCTTTTCGACGAATTCAGGCGCTTTATCGACCGGTACAGGGTGGAAGTATGCGAAGTGTCGGACGGTTCGATAGCGCTGCCTCACGAGGAAAAACTGGAGTATATCCGCGTGCTGGCGGGGGATGTGACGGTACTGTCCGAAGTAGGATCAAAGATACGGGGAGTTGTGTTGAACGCCGATCAATGGGTGGATAGTATGAAGACGGAATTGCAGGCCGGATCGTGGAAGGTGATTGCCGAAGCCCGCGAAAGCGGAACAATTGGAATTTTCCGCGCCGACGGAACAGCCAATAAACGATTGATCGATCAATTGGGAAAAGAAGTAGGCAATAACCATATCCTTTGGGAAGCGCCGAACAAAAACCAGCAAACATGGTTTATCAAAAAATACGGCGCTAACGTAAACATCGGAAATGTGGCTTCCGCCGAAATAGTATCACTCGAAACGCTTAGACTGGGGCTGCGAAGCGATACTTTTTTTGAATTTCTGCCGGAAACCATGCAGCAATACAAACAAACGCCGGAAAATTAACATTTACATCATGAAAACGATTCTCCCAAAGCTCAAAAGCAAACTGTTAATCTATATCAAAGGGCTGGGCATGGGTTCCGCCGATATTATCCCCGGCGTTTCGGGAGGCACTGTCGCCTTCATTACGGGCGTGTACGAAGATCTGTTGCAGTCGTTGCGTTCCCTGACGCCGGCTAACTTCAAAAAAATATTTACGGAAGGCGTCAATGTCTTCTGGAAAAAGATCAACGGCAATTTTTTGACGGCGCTGGTGCTGGGCGTCGGCACCGGCGTCTTCACTCTTGCCAAACTGATGCTCTACCTGCTGGAACACCACCCGATACCGGTGTGGTCGTTCTTTTTCGGCCTCATACTGATTTCTACTTTTTCGGTACTCCGGACAGTCCGGAAGGTATCGGCTGTCGTGTTCATCGTATTTGCCGCCGGTATGGGATCCGCTCTCCTGATAACGGAAGCGGCGTCCATTCAAACGCCCGATGACCTTTGGTTCATCTTCCTCAGTGGCGCCATTGCCATCTGCGCCATGATTTTGCCGGGCATTTCGGGCAGTTTCATCCTGTTGCTGCTGGGAAAATATGAATATATACTCAATGCCCTGACGGAACTGAAAGCCGGCATTCTGGCCGTCTTTGCAGGCGGAGCGATTGTCGGACTGCTGTCGTTTTCCCATTTCCTGTCGTGGTTGCTGAAACGTTTTCATGACGCGACGATAGCGCTGTTGGCCGGCTTCATGTTCGGGTCACTCAACAAAGTATGGCCGTGGAAAGTAATGAAGGACATGACAACCGGAAAAATAACCGTCTGGAACTTGAATAACAGCCGGCATCTGGTGGAGGAAAAGCTGACCCCTGCAGACTATGCCTTGCAGACGGACACCTCCTGCCAGATATACCCTGCCCTGGGCATGGCCCTGTTTGCTATTGCCTTTTATTTGTGTATGGAACTGATTGCAAGGAAAACCAGATTGAAAACTGAAAACAAACCGTCTAAATGACGTTTTGGAAGTTGAGGTAAATATAATCGTTCCTGTTCGATGCAAACATATTATACTCTATTTTTATGCGTTTGCGGGAAATCTCAAAATTTCATGCTAACTTTGCCTCACTTTAAAGATTAAGGAAATAGAATCATGTTGGGAAAAATAATTTTTTATTAAAATGTTAAATACGATAAACAGAGTTAGTAAATTGTTTGGCATTCGTTATCCCGTCGTTCAGGGGGGGATGGTTTGGTGTAGCGGCTGGCGGTTGGCGGCTGCCGTAAGCAATGCAGGCGGACTGGGGCTTTTAGGCTCCGGTTCGATGTCGATTGACGTGCTTCGAGAGCATATCGGAAAATGTAAATCCGCTACCGGGAAACCTTTTGGAGTGAACGTACCGTTGATGCATCCGGAAATAGAAGCCGTAATGCATTTATTGGTCGAAGAAGGAGTGAAAATCGTTTTCACCTCTGCGGGCAATCCCAAAACATGGACCGGATTCCTGAAAGATAGGGGAATTACGGTGGCTCACGTGGTGAGCAGTTCGAAATTTGCCGTCAAAAGCGAAGAAGCCGGTGTTGATGCCGTTGTTGCAGAAGGTTTTGAAGCCGGAGGACATAACGGAAGGGAAGAAACCACTACGCTTTGCCTTATTCCCGCCGTCAGAAAAACGGTTTCGCTGCCATTGCTTGCCGCCGGAGGGATTGGAACGGGCGAAGCGCTGCTGGCTGTGCAGGCGTTGGGCGCCGAGGGAGTACAAATCGGAACCCGTTTTGCCCTCACGCGTGAAAGTTCGGCACACGAAGCCTTCAAGCAGTTGTGCCTGAACCTTCAGGAAGGAGATACGAAACTGCTGTTGAAAAAATTGTCGCCCACCCGTCTGGTAAAAGGCGACTTCATGGCGGCAGTGGAGGCAGCCGAAGCGCGGGGCGCTTCCGTAGAAGAACTGCAAGCGCTTTTGGGACGCGGCCGTTCCCAAAAAGGCATCTTTGAAGGCGATTTAAAAGAAGGCGAACCCGAAATAGGACAGGTGGCGTCCCTCTTCCGGCAACAACAAAGCGTAGAAGAGGTAATGCGCGATATTATCGATGCTTACCGCCGGAAACATGCGGATTTATTCGGCGAAGAGAAATAAACAACAGATATACGGTATCAGGACAGGACGTCCCGCGGGACAACTTTGTGTTACTTCTGCGACTTTGTGGTTGAAAAAAGTCCCGCAGGGACATTCCGCATTCTCCAAAGCGGAAGATTTTCGTGAATGTCGCCGGAAAAGAAAGCGGAAGAAGAATTGTTTTTCATAGCGCCTCAAAAAAGGGACCTCATTTTTTTTTGCATGATTCTCAAAAAAAAAACATTCGTCGATAAAAAATAACAAAAATTAATTACTTTTGTCATTTCAATCATAAATCATAAAAAAATGGAAACACGATTATTTGCGGTTATTTTATTGGTATCGATGAC
>JAIRLS010000350.1 GCA_031259205.1 Bacteroidales bacterium
TAGACGGACATACGTCGCCACTTCCCGAAAGCATCCTGTCCCTGTTGCCGAAAAGTCTGCCGGAATACATAGCCGGCGCTTTCCCAAACCTCCAAATCACCGAAGTCAACAGGGAACGCTACGGCTACGAAATCGGCCTTTCCAACGACACAGACCTAACTTTCACCACCGCCGGCCGCCTTATCGGAATAGACGATTAACTCCGGCACAAAAGGAGAATCTTTGAATTCCTGATTTTTTACCGGTGTGGTCGCCTGACGAATAAAACAGAAACTTTTTATTATCATTGGGGCGACGCCGGCTATTGGACGGGATTTACTATGTCAACGCTGTCCTTGCTGCGAATGGTGTAAAAATCGCGGTATTTGCATAAAAAAAACTCATAATGACCCGTTTCCGGACATTATGAGTTTTTTATAGCAAGGCAGAGCTTTATCTCACATCCCACCAGATACGGGAAAGATAAGAATCCCCGTGTGCCATGCGGCTCACGGCTTCCTCATAATTCTTTGTGTTGAGCAGGATTTCATCGTTCGGATAACCGGCGCGACGGGGTATTTCTCCGTTTGTAGACCCCAGATTATGTCCCGGTACCAGCCGTGGATAACCCGTCCGTCGCCATTCGCCAAAAGCGTCGATGGAGCGGCCAAACAGCAGTATCCATTTCTGCGTCATGATTTTTTCCAGCTTCTGCTCTTTGGTCAGTCCGGCCAGCGAAAACTCGGTGTCGATATATTCCTGCGGAATCTCGGTGATTCCGAACGGTTCCAACGCCATCGCCGCCCGGATGCCTTCCTGATAGAAGCCTTCGGCCTGGGCTTCGGTCAATCCCGCCCATCCTTCAAGTGCAGCCTCCGCCTTGTAGAAACAGATCTCGGAGTAGGTGTACACGTAATACGGCACGGGCTTCGACTGGTTGTATGCCAGATAGAAGCAAAGACTCGTCAACGAATAGTCATCGTCAATGATGCCAACCATTTCCTCGTCGGTGGGCGCCACGAATTTTCCGCGGTATGACGGTTCGCCGGCCTTGACCGAATTGACGGTGGGCGCAACAATGTACTCCAGGCGCGGATCGTTCGTCACGACCAGACGATTGACCAGCATTTCGGCCAGATAGCGGTTGCTTGGACTTCCCCCCTGATTGTGCCGCAATACCGGGTGATACGAGTTGTTGTTGTCGGTGTTTGTCTTGATCAGGGCATTGTCGCCGTTACTCGAAATCAACGGACTGTTCAGTGCCTCGGTTACGACACGTTGCGCCAAATCGGATTTTACGTATTTCATGCGCATGCCCAGATGCAACTTGAGGGAATTGCCGTATTTGATCCATTTCTCCGCATTGCCGCCATAATAGAGATCGGAACTGCCATAAGAGAGATCCGACGGGTTGATTTGCTTCACCGCGTCGTCCACCATTTCAATCAGGGCGGCGTAGATGCTTTCCTGCGTGTCGTATTTCGGCTGCGGGTTCAGGTTTTGTTCGCCCAGCGCGCTTTCCGAAAAGGGAATGTCGCCGAACAGGTCGGTGATGATTTGCCACGTGTCCGCTTCCACAATACGGGCGATCGCCAGTTTGGTACGCGCTTCGGGATTTTCTTCCTGTCCGCTCAGCAGGTGGTTGCGGATCTGGGTGACATTCCGCAGGGCGCTGTAGTATGTATCCCAGCTCCAGCGGGCAAAAATATAGCGCGACATCGGAATATTGTTGCTCGAATTCCAGTGCTGGATCCACGAGCCGTACGCGGAATTTTGATATTCAAGCCCCTGATAAAACTTGGCTTCCTTTTGCGCTTTGGCAAGCAACATGCCCGGATCGACATTGGTGAACGTTGTCGGCGGCGTATTCAGTTCTTCAAATCCCGCAGTACACGAAACAACTGCCAGCAACAAGGCGGCAAAATACATTTTAATTATACTTTTCATATCCTGTAAAATTTAACGGTTTAAAATCCAAGAGAAACATTTACGCCAATCGTCCGCATCATCGGCAGGGAAGTGGATTCGATGCCGAGCGAGGAGTTATGAACGTTGAAAGAGCAGGCTTCGGGTGAGAAGCCATCCGTCTTGCGCTGGAAATAAAAGAGATTCCTCCCGTAGGCGCCGACAGTGGCCTGGCGGACAAACGTTTTTTCCAGCCATTTGCCGGGCAGCGTCCAGGAGAGCGAAATCTCCCGCATGGCGATATAGCTCAGATCATTGAGCAGTTCGGCCGAAACGAACGTTTCTTTGTCGAGCGCCACTTCGTTCCAGTAGTCCTGCGCCCGCACCGGAATGGTATTTTTGACACCGGTGCCGAGCGCCGTAAAATCGTCCGTATAAATCATCTTTCCATCCGCGTCGACCTGTGCCAGCACACCGTCCGCCACGTAATCGCCTTCGCGTCCGGGCAACGTTTTTTTCGTCGTGCCGTAGAGCACTTCTTCACGCACGCTCTGCGAGAACACTTTCCCGCCCTGGCTGATGTCAATCAGGGCATAGAGGCGGAGACCCTTATACGTAAACGTGTTGGCAAAGCCGCCCAGCCAGTTGGGTAGTGCGTTGCCCAGGTCATGTATTTTCACCTGCGGCGAGCGGACAGGCAGGCCCGTGTTCGGATCAATGAGGCGGTTGCCTTCGGCGTCCCGTATCCAGACCATTTTCACGCCCCGTATCTGCCCGAAAGGCTTGCCCGGTTCGGCCACGACGCTTACGCCGCGGTCTTGGGCAAGCACATACGTGTCACTGCCTTCCACGAGCGATACGACCATGTTGCGGTTACGCGAGAAGTTGAACGTACTTTCCCACGCGAATCCGGAAGGCGTTCGTACCGGCGTGCCGGAAAGCATGATTTCCACACCTTTGTTTTGTATCTCCCCGGCATTGATCCGGCGGTAGCTGAACGTCGTCGAGGCAGGAATGGCTACGGAAAGAATCTGGTTTTTGGTGGATGCGTGGTAGTAAGTGAAATTCAGCGCCAGCCGGTTACCGAACAGGTTCAGGTCGAAACCGCCTTCGTAGGAAGTGGTCAATTCGTTCTTGATGTTCGGATCCACCACTGTGCCGGTGTAGCCTCCCAGCGCCACGCCGTTCAACTTGTTGGAGTCAATGCCGTACGTTCCGACTAATGCGTATGGGTCGCCCGAACTGCCGGCCTGGGCAACAGATCCCCGGATTTTGAAGAAGCTCAGCCAGTCGGTACGGATATTGAACGCTTCGGGTACAAGCAAACTGATGCCGGCCGAGGGATAAAAGTAGGAATTGTTCCGAACGGGCAGGGTGGACGACCAGTCATTCCGTCCCGAAACATCCACGTACAGGAAGTTCCTGAAACCCATCTGCCCCGAACCGTAGACCGAGTTGATGGCCTTCTCGGAAAGCCCGAAGTCGTACTGTAGCGTCTTGATATTGTTGATCACTTCCAGCCCAGGTTCAATATATTCGTCGCCTTTGCTGCCGATCAGACGGGAGAAATAACGCATCTGGTTGCCGCCGACATTCAGCGAAATGTCCCAGTCTTCCCCGATTTTGAAACCGGAAGAAAGCAGGATATCGCTGTTGGTTTCCCTCACGCGGCGGGTATATTCGCGATAGTCACCGTTCTTGTTCTGTGACGACCACGTGCCGTAGGCCCGCCAGATGATTTTGTTTTCGCTGTAGTAGTCGGTGCCGCTCCTGGCCGTCACGCGCAGCCACGGAAGGATTGAGTACGTCAGCTTGAAATATCCGATAATCCGGTCGCGTTCATCTTCATTGTGCTCGTTGTTGACGGTCCAGTACGGGTTTCCGGTCGACGAATTGGTGGCATAGCCCTTTTCCATACCGGGAAACAGCGTGCTGGCCGTGAATCCAAGCTGGCTGGCGATGGTTTCCTCCGTCCATGCGTAGTCGGACAAGGACTCAAGCGACAAACTGCGCGGCATACTGATGAAAAGATAGGCCGGATTCGTGTTCGAGTCGGACAGCTTGGGACGATTGACTACGTTTTGCTTGATGTAGTTAGCCATGCCTTCAAACTGGATTTTTTCAGTAATATCAGCGCTCACTTTCAGGTTGAAGCTGTTCCGGTTCAGTTTGTTGGTTGGGAAATAGCCGTTGTTGTGCGTATTGTTGGCCGAGAAGCGGTAGCGCAGTTTTTCCGTTCCGCCGTCGATACTCAAGTCATTGACATAGTTTTCCTCCGTATTGAAAAAGTCATACGTATTGGGCTGCGGGTCGAAAGTACGCACGGTGCCATAGGCATCCACATACTGCTGTCCGAGCATTCTGGCACCCCAGCTTCCGCGCGTCAGTTGGTCACGTCCGCTGGAGGCGCGCGGCAATCCGGAGATATTGTTTGCAATAGCCTCTTTCATGGAGTAATTCTTCCCGTCGCTGCCCAGAAAATGGGTGAAATTCCCGTCATACCCTACGCCGTAAATATTCTGGAAATCGGGAATCACTAAGGCGTTGCCCACCGAAAAGTCGCTGGAATAGTTGACCCCGATGCCTTTTTTCCTTGAACCCGATTTGGTCGTAATCAGGATGACGCCGTTACCGCCGCGTTCGCCGTAGAGGGCGGTGGCGTTCGGCCCTTTCAGGACGGACATGGATTCAATGTCGTTCGGATTGAGGTTGGAAATACCGTCTCCATAATCGTAGCCACCCCACTGGTCGGAAGCGTCGGAACTGCTGTTGTCGATAGGGATTCCGTCCACCACGTACAGCGGCTGACTGTTCGTTCGCAGGGAGTTGTTTCCCCTGATCAATACCTTCGACGATCCGGCGGCTCCGGAAGCAGGCCGGTTGACGAATACACCGGCTACTTTACCCGACAGGGCGTTGGCTACGTTGGTTTCGTGCGCGCCGGACAAATCTTCGCCTTTCACATTCGCCGTGGTATAGCTCAATGATTTTGCTTCTTTTTTGATACCCAAGGCGGTCACTACTACCTCTTCCAGTTGTTTGGTGTCCTCCATCAGTGTCACGTTTACGGTCGACTGGTCAGTCACCGTCACTTCTCTGGATACAAAACCGATGAAACTGAACACCATCACGGCGCCGGACGGCACCGTCAATTCGTAATCTCCGTCCATACCGGTGATAATCCCTGTCGCAGTCCCTTTTACAATCACGTTGACCCCGGCAATGGGCTCTCCCTTTTCATCGGTTACCGTGCCGGTAATCTTTCGACCGGCCTGCTGATTTACAAGGTTGTCAACTGTCGGATATACCTCTGTCCCGATCGCTGACAGCCGCAATGTACTCATACACAACAAGAGTGCCATACTTTTCAAAAAATGTGAAGACAGGCCTCTGTTCAAATAAAAAATTAAGCAAAGAGTCTTTTTCATACTATCATTCTATTTAGACATATTAATAAATATTTGTTGTATTCTGAAAATCATTTTTTATGTCGAAGCTAACGATTGGGGGAAAACAGTTTCGACAGTCCCTGAAGTCCCCGGAATCATCTCCGGCAGAACTCCTCTCAAAACCATGCCGCACACAGTATGACTGTTTCATAGGGTGTAACAGGGTTTCAGGAAAGTGTTTTTCCAGGTCAGGAAGTGCAGGAATTGTTTCGTTTCGCCGGCGGGGAGGCTGTGCCGTCCACCGGACGAAGTCTGCGAATGCCCGGCGGTGAATGTAAACAAAGGCATTTCGCCAAAGGGCCATACCCGTCGACAGTACACGACTGTTCAACCGGTTAAAAAGAGCGGAATAAAGCACGACAGCAGGATTCGGCAACGGTATCTGAGCGCCGCCGGCAAAGCAGGAAATAAAAGTACGTAAAACAATTGCTGCGCCCGGACGAAACGCAGCAGGCAAACAATAGGGATGATTATTAGGACCTTGCCCCATCCTCATCACCAGTTCATAACATTTGATGGAATGTAAACTCTCGCGCATTATATTATATTTTTTATAGTGGTCAAAGATAAAGCATTTTTTAAAAAAAACAAAGAGTCGGACAAAAAAATAAAAAATTTAACATAACGTCTGCGACAGACGACACAAGAGCTCTGAAAGTCCGGTTTCGGCACCGTTCATCGTCATTACAAATAGGGTATTGCAATATATGGTTTTTCTCTCCATAAAAACAATTAAAAAAAATGTTCCATTTCTGTGATGCATCAGCAGCAGTACGGATATTTTCAACATTTCTATTTTCTTGGAGTAGCATTTTTATTTTCTACTCATTCTTACTAAAAAATGCCTGAATAAACAGTTATACCTTTCTACTGTAAATGTTTCCGCTTTTGTTTGTAGATGTTTTTCTTCAGGCATAATGCTTTCGGATGGTTTCCAATAATCACTTACTATATACTTCATTTCATACTCTTTTATCTTTTTCCAAAAGGTTTTTGCCGTTTCTTTGTCCTCTGAAGCGAGTGCCTCTACTTCCATTCCAAAACTCCCTATCCCAAGGAATCTTCCGATTGAACGAAAGCCCAAGCCTTCAAGATATAAATGTAATGCTTACTTTTTTAGAGATTGGGGCTTCGCTGTTGATTTTAACTCAACAGTATAATTACATCCCTTTGCATTTGTAGCGTGGGCGTTCTTTGATTATTCCTGACTTAACGCTTTTTTTTACATGAACATTTCGGACATTTCATAATCTTTTTGGGGACAAAGATCAATTTAGGTATAACATTCAGTAATCATTAAACAAAAAGAGAATCACATTCTCTGTAATTCTCTTTCTATTTCCGCTCTCCCTCTTGGACTTGAACCAAGGGCCCTCTGATTAACAGTCAGATGCAATAGACAGCTTATTCTATTGATGTAAAGTATTTTAACTGCATCAAAAGGCTTTTGGTTTACTTCATGGTTTACTGTAGTAATGTAAATCAAGATTGATTAATATTTTAAATAACTCTCTTTTATTTTGTCTTTTGGTAGCTTAATTAAATACTCTATTTGCTTATACAAATACGTTTTTTCATTTCAATATAAATTTAATATATTAATGGTTTCAATTGCATCGGATGCAATAGTTATGGTATTAAAAAATATGTTTCCTTTTGTACAAAAGAAGCTATTGATATAAGTATGAAAGGTAATGATAATCACTACTTACCGACTAAAAATTCAGTGATAAAAAGGGTGGCCATTGCATGTCGCCCAAAAGTTGTAATTTTGTTGTCGTAAATACAAAAAAAATACAACGATGGGCAAAGATAGCAAAAAACATTTAGTCGGTCAGCCGGTATTCAAACAAATGATAGAAATGCTCCCCAAAGAAACCTTTGAGTTGTTAGTAAGGAAGAAGGGGAGTGACAGATATTACAAGTCATTCAGTTCATGGGATGAACTGGTAACCTTGTTGTTCGGGATATTTTCGCGATGTGATTCGATGGGTGAAGTATGCGACGGGATGCGTGTATTGGGTGGCAAATTGAATTATTTGGGAATGGATTGCGCACCTGCGAAAAGTACGGCAGGCGATGGTCTGCGCAACCTTAGCGAAGAGGTGTTCAGGGAGTCTTACTTTAAGCTGATTGATTATTTCCAGCCGGTTTTGTCGGTCAGCCGTGTGAAAGGCGTAGAGTTTGAAGCGTTTTACGCCTTCGATTCGACGACGTTATCGCTGTTTTCTCAGGTAATGAAAGGTGTTGGTCGCAATTCGAAAGGCGAGGGCAGGAAAAAAGGCGGATTAAAAGTACATTTACTGACCGACGTTCATGCAGACAGCGCCAAATTCGCAACCATAAGTGAAGCAAAAATGCATGACAAACAATTTTTGTCAAAACTATCGCCGGACAGGGGCAGCATGGCGACCATGGACAGGGCGTATAATTTTTACAGGCAGTTTGCTGAATGGACGGAAGAGGGCGTATTTTTTGTTACACGCCAAAAGAAAAACGCAAAATCGGAAGTTGTTTCAACGCTTTATGAATGCCCGCCGGAAGACAGGTCAGACAGTAAAAAAGCGTGCGTGATAAAAGTAGAGCATATCCATTTGAGGTACAGGGACGGGAAAGAAGTCAAACCACTTTGCCTGCGCCGGGTAAGTTACAGGGATGAAAAAGGGCGAATCTATCATTTCATCACGAATAATGGGGAGATAACGGCAGAGGAGGTAGCACTGATTTACAGGTACCGGTGGACAATAGAACTTGTTTTCAAAAAATTGAAGCAGAACTTCCAATTGCATTTTTTCTACTCGGATACCGAAAACGGAATAAAAACGCAGGTATGGTGCACCTTGACAGCCCATTTGCTGCTCAATGTAATCCGTCGCTTATCGCAAACGAAGAAGGCATTTTCAACCGTAGCAGCCTTGATCCGCATCCATTTGATAAGCCATTTGGAGGTGAGTTGGGTAGTAACCGAAGGACGGCGGGCGTACGC
>JAIRLS010000022.1 GCA_031259205.1 Bacteroidales bacterium
AATATGAAAAAATATTTGGATGAAACGAATAATTCCCTACCTTTGCACCGTTAAAAATCATGTATATGCCTCTGCCCAGGTGGCGGAATCGGTAGACGCGCTGGTCTCAAACACCAGTAGGTTCACCCCTGTGCCGGTTCGACCCCGGCCCTGGGTACGTAGAACTCCTGATAACTCGCTGTTTTTCAGGAGTTCTTAATTTTTTTTTTTTAAAAGTAATATGAAAAAAGCAATTATTTACTCAGTATCCGCTTGTGTCATCGTGTTGATGTCGTGCGGACGAAAGGAGGCGAAATTTGAACCTCTATTTAATGGTGTTAATCTGGACGGTTGGGAAACCTATATCGGTATTCCCGATTCGTCGGTGAGCGTTCCGGGACTGGTGCGCGACGAGTCGGGGAAATACGCCGAGCCGTTGGGTGTGAACAATGATCCGTTGGGCGTGTTTTCGGTACAAACCGTGGACGGAGGGGCGGTGATTCGTGCCGGCGGACAGATTTACGGTTCGTTGGCAACCGTAGCCGAATACGGCAACTACCACCTGAGGTTGGAAGTGAAGTGGGGCGAGAAAAAATGGGCGCCGCGCGAGGACAAACCGCGCAACGCGGGGGTGCTCTATCACGGTACGGGCGAGTTCGGGAAAGGCTTGAATGTATGGAAAATTTCGCACGAATGTCAGGTGATGGAAGGCATGTTCGGCGATTCCTACCGTATGGGCAACACTTATTGCGATATTACGGCGTCGCAGGCGGACGGAAGGTATATCTTCGACAAAACAGCGCCCGCCGTAGCTTTTGGGCACGACTTGCCCGCAGGCCCCATCTGCGCGAAGAACCCTGCCAACGAAAAGCCCCTGGGGGAATGGAACCTGATTGAAGTGTTGTGTTGCGAAGACGTCAGCGTTCATGTCATCAACGGAAAAGTGAACATGATCAACACCCGTTCGCACCTGATCATCGACGGTAAGCCCGTACCGCTTGCCAAAGGAGTCATTCAGCTACAGTCGGAAGGCGCTGAAATTTTCTACCGTAATGTGGAGATACGTCCCATCACGGAAATACCGGCTCAATATTTGCGGTAGGAAGAAGGCCGGCTTCATGCACCGGCCGGTCTGCAAGCAAATCTTGGGATATTTGCATTTGAAATGACACAAAAGATTCCGTTTAAAACCAGTCAAATAAGATTCGCAGACGAAGGGAAGGGCGAAGTGCTGGTATTGTTGCACGGTTACCTTGAAACGCTTGAGATCTGGAACGATTTTTGCCGGTACTTCATCCCCCGCTACCGCGTCGTGCGGATGGATCTTCCCGGACACGGGCAATCGGGTACCGTTGCGGAAATACACAGCATGAGCCTGATGGCGGAAGCCGTAGATACGGTTTTGCAACACCTGAACATTCCGAGTTGCGTACTGGTAGGACATTCCATGGGAGGATATGTGGCGTTGGCCTTTCTGGAAAACTATTCCGAACGCCTGAAAGGGATTTGCCTCTTCCATTCGTCGCCCCTGGCCGACAGCGAAGAAAAGAAAGCCTCGCGAAACAAAGAAATACGGCTGGTGAACGAAGGAAAACTGTCGCTCATTTGCCATTTCAGCATCCCCAACGGATTTGCCGCCGACAGTCTGGAACAGTCGAGCGATCAGGTAAACCGGGCGATCTTTCTGGCAAAGACCTCGCCGCCCGAAGGCGTAATCGCCGTTCTGAAAGGAATACGCGACCGGCGCGACCGGCAGGAACTGTTGAAAAACAACCGTCTGCCGCTTTTATTCCTGCTCGGGAAAAAGGACTTCTACATTGATTTCAACCAACTCTCCACGCTGGCGGAATCATTCCCCCATTGCGACGTGGTAGCGCTGGAAAATGCAGGACATTCGGGCTATTTCGAAGAACCCGAAACATCCGCCAACGCCCTGCTGACGTTTCTGAAAAAATGTTTCACTTATTAACGCGTAATCATTATGGAAAATATGAATATAAATGTTCGGGAATTGATCCCACAACAACCTCCCTTTGTGATGATTGACAAAATCGTCGATTTTAACATGGACACGACCGTCGCCACCCTGAAAATACTGCCCGACAACATCTTTGTGGAAAAAGGCGTCCTTACCGAAGCGGGAATTGTGGAAAGCATTGCCCAGACGTGCGCCGCCCGGATGGGCTACATCGGCAAGTACGTGGAAAAACACGGCAGCGGAAAAATCAAAATCGGGCTTATCGGATCCGTTAAGAAACTGCTCATCGAAAAGTGTCCCCGCGTAAACAGCGAAATGACGGTTACCGTCACCGTACAGGTCGAAATACCGCCCATCCTGCTGGTTTACGTGAAAGCAAGCGTCGAAGGGGAAACCATTGCTTCCGGAAGGATGACCATCGCTCTTTCCGAAACCGACAGTTGATAAACATCGAAACCATGCCCGTTAAATACGCTATCGCCTGCTTACTGATTTTCGCCGGTACGAACGCTCTTGCCGACCGTCCGGCGCAGGAACCCTTTACGCCTGTTGCACAGACGGAGGCTTTCAAGCAAAAATGGCGCGAAGCGTCGGAAACCGTCCGGTCTGTCGTCTGTAACTTTGTGCAGACAAAGTATTTCGCCCTGCTGGACGAGCAAATCACCTCGAAAGGAAGGCTCTTCTACCGGCAAAAAGGATGCATCCGGCTCGACTACCATACGCCTGCCGCATACGCTGTGGTACTTGACGCCCGTCGCATGAAAATCACCGCCGACGGCAAAACCACCGTCTACGAGGCCGCCAAAAACAAAACGACCGCGCATCTGAACCGTCTGATCACCGCTTGCCTGACCGGACGCCTCGACGAATTGACGCCGGAATACAGGCTGGTTTTTACGGAAAACCGGATACTGTACCGGATTGAACTGCAACCCTCAACAAGCCGGTCGTCGCAAGTGGGCAGCGTAGAGATACTGCTGGACAGAAAAGATTTTTCCGTGCAGCAACTGACCGTCACCGACCCGTCGAACGACCGTACCTCCTATGTATTCACCGAAATACAAAAAAATATTCCCCTTGACGACGCCTTATTCGACATCCCATGAGTAAAATAGTCGCATTTTATTACACCCAGACCGGACAGGGGCTGGACATTCTCCGTTCGGTATGCCGGCCGCCGGAAGACGCCGGTCACGAGGTCATTTATAAAGCCATCGTTCCCGAAAAGGCATTTCCTTTCCCGTGGACGTCCGACGAGTTTTTCCATGTCTTTCCGGATGCTTACAGGGGCGTCCCCTGTCCCTTGCGCGACATCGACCTGAGCGATGCGGAAAACGCCGATCTGGTCATCATTGAATATCCGGTATGGTTTTTGTCGGCGTCCATTCCCACACATGCTTTTTTCAACACCCCTGCCGTGCGGCGGTTCCTGAAAGACAAACCTGTCGTCGCCATCAGCGGCTGCCGCAACATGTGGGCGATGGCTCACCTCGCCGTCAGCGCCTGCATTGACGGATGCGGCGGAAAATTAGTCGGCCACATAGCGCTGCAAGACCGCCATCACAACCTGATCAGCGTTATCACCACCGTCCGATGGCTGATCTGCGGACGCAAAGAGAAGAAAGGATTTTTTCCGGCGGCAGGCGTTTCTCCCGACGACGTCACCCATGCGGCCGTTTTCGGACGCACCATCGCCGGTGCGCTTCACGACGGCGAATGGGCAGGACTGCAACAAAAACTGATGCAAAACAACGCCGTTTGCTACCGGCCGGGGATCGTCTTCCTCGAAAAAAACGGACACCGGATTTTCGGACTGTGGGCAAGGTTTGTATCGCACAAAGACGCTAACCGGCGTGCTTTCCGGCTAAAACTCTTCAAATATTACCTCTTTGCGGTGTTGTATCTGGTTTCGCCCGTCGGAATGTTCCTGTTTTACCTTACCTTGCCTTTCCGCTGCAAAGCCATCCGGAAAGACAGGATAAAACTGACCGGACTGTCGCATGAAATACTTTGAATCCGAGTTGTGGGACAGATTCTGCAAAGGCGACAAAGAAGCCTTCCGCTGCATGTATGAACTGTATGCCGACCGCCTTTACCGCTATGCCTGCAAGTTCTCGCCCGACAGGGAAAAGGCGGCGGATAGCCTTCACGACCTGTTCACGACTCTTTTCGCCGACCGCAAAACGCTTTACCGGCCGGATAACCTTCTTCCCTACCTGATGCGGGTGTTGAGAAACCGTATCCTCCGGTCGGAGAAAAAATATTTGTACGACAGCATCGACGATTATTCCTTCCTGCTGGAACCTGCTTCCGAAGAACCGGCGTACGACGAACAGGATTTCATGAAGTACAAACGCCACTGCGTGCGCAACGCCATCCGTCAACTGTCCTCCCGCCAAAAGGAAATCATCTACCTGCGCTACTTCAACGAATTTAGCAACGAGGAAGCCGCACAAATCATGGGCATCAGCTACCAGTCCGCCTGCAATACCCTGTACAGAGCCATCGAAAGCCTGAGAAAAAAAATCCCCAACTGGCTGGGAATCCGAAACCTCTGACCTGTCGCATGATGGAGTATCCAACAGCGGGCTGCATCTGTTTTTGATGGGTTTTGATAAAGTAAAATGTTAATATTAAGCGGCTTATAATTCAAAAATCTTATTTTGTAGCAACTAAGGAAAGCGGAATAAATAAGATATAACGAATAAATAAAATTCTGCTCAAAAGTCGCGCAGCGACGACACTCGATTAACCGTATGCTTCAGCTTACGGATGGTCAATCGCCTGTGCCGGCAGCCTCTTTTGGAATAGGCAGCTACGGAGGCGACACCGGATCAACCGATGGCGGTGGCGGCGGTGGTGGCGGCTGGTATGGCGGAGGTGGCGGCGATAACGCCTACAGCACTATCGGCGGTAGTGGTGGCAGCGGCGGTGGTGGCGGCAGCGGCTTTGTGAGCGGCATAACCAGCACCAGCAATCACACCCCTCCCCCCACCAAAACGTTCACCGCCGGCAAGGGCGAAACCATAGCCGG
>JAIRLS010000069.1 GCA_031259205.1 Bacteroidales bacterium
AAGTCGCGGAACTGCCCGATAATTTGAGGGATATAATACGGTTTTGAAGAAACGGTCAGATTGCCTGCGGACGGTGGAATTTGTCCCGCGATGATTTTCAGCAAAGTAGATTTGCCGACACCGTTATTGCCGATTACGGCAACTTTTTCTTTGTGATTAACCGTCAGATTGATACGGTCGAACAATAATGTTCTATCTGGATGTATATAGCTGATATTTTGTAAAATAAACATGATTTCTTTCTTAAAAATGAATACAAATAATAAAGATATTACGAAACAAGTCCGCAATGACAGGTGGCTGTTTTTTTGAAAGAAATTACATTTTACATTTTGTAATAGATTTTTCAGGGGCAAAATTACATGAAAATTCCGTGATTTCCAAGTACGCACGGAATGAAAAACGTTTTTTTACAGAGGGAAGGTAGAACTTTACCTGATAAAAAAAACAGATATATAAATATCCTTGTTTACAGAGTGGGGACTAACTCACCGGCACCTCAAAAAAAGATTTAGCCGCTTTTTTTCTAATTGACAAATGTACTCAAAAAAATCAATAGCACTTCAAAAAAAGAATTAACCTTTTTCTTACATCGAACTCAGGTTAATAAAAAAATGATTACTTTTGTGCCTGCAAAAGGGTTGTTAGCTCAGTTGGTTTAGAGCATTACCTTGACAGGGTAGGGGTCATCGGTTCGAATCCGCTACAACCCACATCAATAGCGCCTCCGTAAGACAGGAAGCGCCAACCGTTTTTTCAAGTCCTTGACAGGGCTTTTGGATAGAGGGGAAAAAGCGGGAAACAAAAACCGTTTGGAACAGTCCGCTGCCAATAACGCCTCAATAAAAGAATGAACCAAAATTATTGTTATTTTTGCAGCAATAAAAGATTTTCGATATGTCAATTACGGTACATGAAGTAACCAAGCAATACGGCAGTCAGTGGGCGGTGAACGGCGTTTCTTTTGAAGTGAAGGAAGGGGAAATAGCCGGATTCATCGGCCCCAACGGTGCGGGAAAATCCACGATGATGAAAATTATTTGCAGTTATATTTCCGCTACTTCCGGCACTGTCACCGTCAACGGTTATGATGTGCAACGGCAGTCGAAGGAGGTGCGGCGCCACATCGGTTACCTGCCGGAGCATAATCCGTTGTACGAAGACATGTATGTGAGGGAATATTTGATATTTGTCGCCGGACTCTACCGTTTGGGAAAGCTTACCGGCCGGCGGGTAGCCGAAATGATTGAGGCAACAGGTTTAGGCGCGGAACAGCACAAGAAAATCGGCCGGTTGTCCAAAGGCTACCGGCAGAGGGTAGGGTTGGCGCAAGCGTTGATTCATCATCCCTCAGTGCTGATTTTGGACGAACCGACAACAGGCTTGGATCCTAATCAAATCATCGAAATCCGTAACCTGATCTTGGAAATGGGAAAATCCAAAACGGTTTTGCTTTCCACTCATATCATGCAGGAAGTGGAAGCCATTTGCCGGAAGACCGTCATTATCGACAAAGGCGTCATTGTTGCCGACGCCGCAGTGGGGGACATGCAGCGGAAAAGCGAATCGGGCGGTTGCACGGTGATTGTGGAGTTCAGCGCACCACTCCATCCCTCCGACTTTTCCCAAATGGAAAACATCGGACAGTTGCACCCGCTGGAAGAAAATAAATGGCTTATTCAAAGTAAAAAAGGAGATATCCGCGAAGACCTTTTCCGGTTTGCTGTTGACCGGCAATTGGCCATACTGGAATTACAGTTGCAGGAAAAATCGCTGGAAGAAATATTCCACGAACTGACTTCCCGGAAATAACGACGGTTATGCTTTCCGGAGGATTTCAGGGCAATGTTCTTACCGTTTGTTTACCGGCCTTTTGCCGTTTCCAGCGCTTTGGCGGTTGTGTAATATTTGGCGATCATATTGGGTACTTCCCATTCGGGTAATTTTCCGGCAGTCAGGTATTGCAGGAAATGTTCCATTACCTGTCCGAAATGCGCTTCGTGTCCGTTATGATATTTTTCGGGAACCAACACTTCCCAGCCGGCATTGTTTTTCTTCAGTTCGATACCCGGATATTTGCTTTGCACCTTGACCAGATAGTTGTTCAGGGCGCTTTCAAAGGCGGGTGTTTCGTCTACCGGTTCGATGTACAGCGTCGGCTTATATCCCTGGTCGGCGCCTTGGCGGATCGTCAAACGTGCATGGGAGCCGCGCATGACGGAATAGTGCGTATCGCCGGTTCCTTCCGGAGCGGCATAATTCCAAACGACCACTATTTTAGCGTGTTTCCCTTTCAATCGATAATTGATTTCGCCGTTGGAATAAACATGGAGCGTATCCTGATGAACGTCTTTGAGCAGATAATCCGGAAAAACGGACAAGCCGGTCACCTGCCGGAACTGTTCGAGACTGATTTTGGTTGCCCAGCGTTTGGCCGACAAAATTTCAACATCCCTTGTATAGTCAAGTACTGCTTCCGGAAAACATTCCCATTGTACCAAATCTACCAGGTGAGTGGTGACGTCCACAATACCTTCGCCCTGTTGTTCTACGTCGAAGAACCATGCGGGACGCTTCAACGCCGCTCCCGATACGAATTTTGCAAAATGATGCACGCTTTCTTTTGTAACGGAAGGGGTTTCGAGTGTCCCGTCTTCCAGCGTTCCGAATACTTCCGGCGAAAGTGAAAATTCTTTTTGCAGTTGGGTGGTAATTTCAAACCGTTCGGTCATGATGTCGTACAGCAGGATGCCTTTTTGCTCTGCCGAAGCGAAGGCCTGTTTCAACAGTTCGAAGTTTTTCATGTCAATTGCCATCGGTTTATCGGCCAACACGTGGATGCCCGCATCCAGCGTCCTTTTGATGTATTCCGTTTTCTTGCCGTTGTTTCCTGCCGTAACCATTACGTTGCCTTTTTTTTCGGCAATCATTTTTTCAAGGAAATCGGCGCCTTCATAAACAATCTCGTTCCATGACGCAGGATCTTCCTGTCTCCGGTTGTACGTTTCTATCCTTGCCAGATGGCTGTTCAAATCTTCTCCGGCGGGCGCATAGACGAATACGTCGGGATGAACTTGCGGGTACATGCTTTTTTGTACTAATGCGGCATGGAAATGCCCCGGATCGAGCGTTATCAGTTTTACTTCTCCATCCGCTCCCGTAAACTGCGATTTTTTATCGGCGGTACATGTTACTGCCAAAGCTATGATGATTACTGCCGGCATTGTTTTATAAATAGACATTGTTTTGTGATTAAACAGGTTGATAAATTATATTAGATTTTTCAGACAATTATTTACATTTTTTTCGATACGTTCCTGCAATTCGTGTGTATCGGCGCACCGGAATGAAGTTCCTGTAATGTTTTCATACAATTCGATGTAGCGTTCGGAAACGCTGTTTACGTAGTCGTCCGTCATTTCGGGTACCTGCCTGCCTGCCTGCCCCTGGAATCCGTTTTCTATAAGCCATTGACGGACAAACTCCTTAGAAAGCTGTTTTTGGGGTTCGCCTTTGGCTAATCGTTCTTCGTAACCGGCGGCATAGAAATAGCGCGACGAATCGGGCGTGTGAATCTCGTCTATCAAATAGATTTTTCCGTCTTTCTTGCCAAATTCGTATTTGGTATCGACCAGTATGAGGCCTTTCTCGGCAGCCATTCGGGTGCCGCGTGCAAACAGCGCCTTCGTGTATTCCTCCAGCCGGATATAATCGGCTTCGGACGCCAACTCCTGACTGATAATTTCTTCGCGCGAGATATCCGCGTCATGTCCTTCGTCGGCTTTGGTGGTAGGGGTGATGATGGGGGAAGGGAAGGGCTGGTTCTCTTTCATACCGTCGGGCAGGGACAGGCCGCACAACGTCCGTTTGCCGGCCCGGTACTCGCGCCACGCATGACCGGCGAGGTATCCCCGGATCACCATTTCCACCTTGAATGGCCGGCATTTGTAGCCAACGGTCGCCATCGGATCGGGCGATGTGATTTTCCAGTTGGGGACGATGTCGGCAGTGGCGTCCAGAAATTTGGCGGCAATCTGATTCAACACCTGCCCCTTGTAGGGAATACCGCGCGGAAGCACCACGTCAAAGGCGGAAATCCGGTCGGTTGCTACCATTACCAGATAACGTCCGTCAATATCATACACATCCCTTACTTTGCCCACATAGCGGCTTCTCTGTAAAGGAAAACGATAATCGGTTTTTATCAACGCATTCATCTTTTTCGAATATGGCCGTCTTTTCGGCTACTTCTTAACGTATAGTACATTAAGTGTGATTTTATTGAGATTATAACAGAAGCAAAGGAAACAAAAAATTTTGATAAAATCAAATTTTTTCTCAGAGATACGTTTGACCGTGTCTGTTCTCAATTTGAACGGTCGCACAGGGAACGGGATAGGGGATCGTGTATTTGAACGGGGTTTACCAAAGTAAGATATTAATATTAAGTAATTTAATGCCTCAAACCCTTATTTTGTAGCAACTAAATAATTGAATTTATATCATATAAATATATGTTAATAAATATATTATAATTAATTTTTGTAGCAACTAATAAATCGTGAGTGTATCTGTCTGAAAACAAGTAAAAAACGAAAATGCGATTTAAAATTTTTATCTATATTATTGAATATAAGCGATATTTAAAAGCAAAATTCGTTTTAAAAGAAAGTGTAGCCTTCTGCTCCCATGTTCGTTATTCCATGATGCAACATTTTTTCAGGTATTCCCTCCGTACATCCTTTGCAGGATGAATAAAAATGTATATCTTTGTCGCAAATATGAAGAAATGGTTTGTTTGGAAAGAAAAAATCGGCCGGTAACAGGCGATAGAATTTTGTTGGCAGAGCCGTCGTGTTATTTTGAGCATTACGGGCTGACAGGGCAAGAGGCGGATTATGTCCGGCAGCAGGTAGCTTACAAAGCGAGGCAGATAGCTGTCCGCCGGGGCAAGGAGTGGGTGTTTGTGCAGATAGTAGACGTCCATGCGCCGGAACAGGTGGAAATGGAAAACTTGCGTTGCGGCGCTGCGGTCATTTACGGAATGATTCGGCAGCAGCGTATCCGCGAGATCGCCATTATCAATGCCGCAGGTCGTGAAGTGTGGCCTTTCGCCTTTGCCGAAGGTTTGGTGCTGACAAATTACCGGTTTCTGAAATATGTCGGGGAAAAGACGGAGGAACAGCAATATTCCCTGCAAAAGGTGGCGCTGACGGAGGCGCCTCTTCAAAAGGTCGATGAAATGAGCCATGTGCTGGAGGCGGTGTACAAGGCGAGAGATCTTGTCAACGAGCCGGCTTGCGTGATGACGGCGGTTCGTCTGGCAGCCGAGATTCAAGAGATGGCAGCGGGAACAGACTTGAAAGTGCAGGTGCTGAACAAAACCGACATTGAGGCGCTTCAAATGGGAGGTCTTCTGGCGGTCAACAGAGGAAGCGTGGAAGCGCCCTCTTTTACGATTCTTGAATGGCGCCCGGAGAACGCCCGCAACCAAGCGCCGGTAGTGCTGGCAGGCAAAGGGCTGGTATATGACACCGGCGGCCACAGCCTCAAACCGACTGCCGACAGCATGGACTGCATGAAATGCGACATGGCCGGAGGAGCAGCCGTTGCCGCTACGCTTTGCGCCGTTGCCAAAGCCAAGATTCCCGTTTATGCGGTCGGATTGATTCCGTCAACGGACAACCGTTTAAGCCCAAGCGCCTATTCGCCGGGGGACATCATTATGATGAGCAACGGAACGACGGTAGAAGTGTTGAATACCGATGCGGAAGGACGGCTGATTCTGGCAGACGCCCTGATCTTCGCCGGAAAATACAACCCCGAACTGCTGATCGACGTCGCCACATTGACCGGCGCCGCACATCGCGCGATCGGCGAAAGAGCCATCGTGGGCATGGGCAATGCACAACGGGAAGACATGGAAATGCTCATAGAATGTGGCTATACGGTCTTCGAAAGAATCGCCGAATTTCCGTTTTGGAACGACTACGCCGAATCATTGAAATCGGAGATCGCCGATCTCAAAAACATAGGCGGAGAATTGGCGGGCGCCATCACTGCCGGCAAATTTCTGGAACACTTTGCCCCCTGTCCTTACATCCATCTGGACATTGCAGGACCGGCCTACCTGAAAAAAGCCGATAAATACCGTCCTGCAGGCGGAACGGGAGTAGGCGTCAGATTATTGTTCGAATTTCTGAAAACGTATTCATCAAGCTATCATCGATGAAAGACAGACAAAAATTGTGTATCGGCATTACACAAGGCGATATCAACGGCATAGGATGCGAAGTTATTCTCAAAACACTGAATGACGCACGGATGTCGGAACTGTGTACGCCGGTACTTTACAGCTCTCCCAAAATTGTCGCTTATTTCCGTAAATCCCTCAGTTTAACTTCGTTGAATGTGGTCTCCGTAAAATCTGCGGCAGAAGCGCAGGACGGAAAAATCAACATCGTCAACTGTCTGAGCGACGAGGTGTACGTGGACACAGGCAAATCGACCGAAATGGGAGGACAGGCGGCACTGGCAAGTTTACAAACCGCAGTGAAAGAGATAAAGGACAGGTTTATTGACGCTTTGGTAACAGCCCCCATCAATAAACACAATATCCAGTCGGAACATTTCCGTTTTCATGGACATACCGAATACCTGCAATCGGAATTCGGCAATGAACAGGTACTGATGCTGATGGTAAGTGACCGTCTCAGGATAGGGATGATGACAGGACATATCCCGCTGTCGGAGGTACCCCAATCCGTTACTCAATCCCGTATCGTAGACGCTTTGCGCCTGTTGAACCGTACCATGCCGGCAGATTTCAATCTTAACCGTCCGAAAATAGCCGTCCTGTCGCTCAATCCCCACGCAGGCGACAACGGCGTTATCGGCGACGAGGAACAAAGAATTATTATTCCTGCCGTCGAACAGGCTAAAAATGAGAAAATACTGGCTTTCGGGCCGTATCCTTCCGATGGCTTCTTCGGTTCGGAAAATTATAGAAAATTTGACGCCATTCTTGCCATGTACCACGACCAGGGCATGACGGCTTTCAAAACCCTGTGCTTTGAAAGCGGAGTAAACTATACTGCCGGACTGCCGGTCGTCAGAACATCCCCCGCACACGGAACAGCTTACGACCTCGCCGGAAAGGACATGGCCTCGCCGGAATCATTCCGTCAAGCAATGTATCTGGCGTGCGATATTGCGAAAAACCGCAAACGACACCGTTACGCGGTAAATAATGACATGAAGGGAACGAATGTTAAAGAAGCAAAAGAAGCAAAAGATGACCGTTAACCCCGTTTAGATGATAAGTCGAATTTAATGAAAAGTCAGGCGGATGAAAAATTTTTGGAACGAAGAATGGAAAGAAATAGAAACCATTGATAACGGTAAATATCAAAGGAAGAAATATGCCGTTTCAAATTACGGCAGGGCAGTTAGCTACACCGACGAAATAGAAACGGGCAAACTGCTGAAACTGGGATTCATTGAAGGCTATCCCGTATTGAGCCTCAGTCGGAAGGTCAGGTACGGGCGTTGCCTGCACAAACTTGTAGCCCGCCATTTTCTGCCGGAACCGCTTTCCGGACAGCATTACGTAATTCACCTGGATTTCGACAAACGCAACAACCACGTCAACAACTTGCGATGGGCAACAAAAGAAGAAATGTTACTCCACCAGAACGATAACCCTGTTGTACAACATGCCCGCGAAAACCATTCCCCTCGCAGTAAAGGCGCCAAACTGACCCAACAACAGGTGAAACGCCTCAAAAAAGCCATTGCCGATCCCCGGCGGAAGAGAAGCTACAGGCAAATCGCCCAAAGGTACGGCATCAGCGAAATGCAGCTATACCGCATCAAATCCGGCGAAAATTGGAACCATGTAACGGTTTGATTACAAATACCTCGTCCAGTCCGTCTTGTGCATGTCTTTCGTTTCGTTGAAAGCATGGTGGAACGCAAAGCTTGCCTTCAACTGATGCGGAGTGTGACCGTTACCCAACTTGAGGTAATCGTACAGTAATTGCCGGTATTCCGGATGCGCACAGTTTTCAATAATGCGTTGCGCCCGTTGTGTCGGCGAGGTGCCGCGCAAATCGGCAATCCCCTGCTCCGTAATCAGGATGGAAACGGAATGTTCCGAATGATCGTGGTGAGATACCATCGGCACAATAGCGCTGATATTGGTACCTTTGGCCACGGAGGGGGTTGTGAAGACGGAAAGGTAGGCATTACGGGTAAAATCGCCCGAACCGCCAATGCCGTTCATCATTTTCGTCCCCACAACATGAGTAGAATTGATATTGCCGAAAATATCGGCTTCCAGAGCAGTATTGATGGTTATCAGTCCAAGCCGGCGAATCACTTCGGGATGGTTGGATATTTCCTGGGGGCGTAACAGGATTTTATCCCTGAAAAAATTCAAATCGGCATATATTTCGTCCATCACCTGATTGCTAACGGTCAGCGAACACCCGCTGGCAAATTTCACTCTTTCCTCTTTCATCAAACCAATCACCGCATCCTGAATTACTTCCGTATAAATTTCAAAAACAGGAATGTTCGTGTTTTTTCCCATTGCGCCCAGTACGGCATTGGCGATATTGCCCACGCCCGACTGTATGGGCAGGAAAGAGGCCGGAATACGTCCTGCTTTTACTTCATTGACAAGGAAACTGGCTACGTTATCGCCGATTTTCGCCGTCACATCGTCCACAGGAGTGAAATTACCGCCTTCGTTTTCCTGTTGGGTTTCCACTACCGCCATTATTTTCGACGGATCGACCTTGACGTAAGGTACGCCTGCACGGTCGGAAGGCTTGTATATCGGGATTCCCTCCCTGTGAGGCGGGTCGGCCGGTTCGTAGATGTCGTGCATCCCGCGGAGAGACTTGGGGTGCTTGCTGTTCAATTCGATGATAATCCGGTCGGCCAGCCGGCAAATGGTCGGTGTGATGCCCACGCCGCAAGTAGGGATAATTTCGCCGGAATCCGTAATGTCGGCAGCCTCAATAATAGCCGCATCCACCTTTCCGAGAAATCCGTAACGCAGGCTTTGCGCCAAATGCGACAGGTGCATGTCGAAATAGGGCGCTTCCCGGCTGTTGATAGCATTGCGCAGGTCGATATTCGACTGGTACGGGGTGCGAAACCTGATGGCATGGGCGCGGGCAAGAGTGCCGTCAATACTGTCGCCTGTGGATGCGCCGGTAAACATCCCTATGTTGAAAGGATTCCCCTTTGCCTGTTCGTTTTCGGCTTTCCGGGCAAGAGCCGCAGGCACCGCTTTAGGACATCCGGCAGGCGTAAACCCGCTGAACCCTACATGATCTCCGTGATGTATGAATTGAACCGCCTCCTCGGCAGTCATGATTGGATATTTGTTCATTTATAAATATTTATCGTCAATTTTTAAGGCACAAAAATAATCATTTTTTTACTATTTCCTCTACCTGTTTTTCGTTGAGATGAGAATATGCCTGTATCCACTCTATGAGAAGCCTGTTTTTATGGCTGATAATAACCATCTTTGAAATTCAAAAAAATTAGCTCAAAAACAGGGGCATTTGACTGCGTCGATTTTCAATTCAAATTGTCGCATGGTCTGTTAATCGGCCTGTCCCGCAGGGACAGCACTTTATTAACCGTAGGTTTTAACCTGCGGTGACAGGACAATACGGTCATAAGTCCCTCCGGGACAACACTTTATTAAATCGGTTAATAAAGTATTGTCGCTGCGCGACTTTGCGGCAAAGACGTCGTTCGTCATTATAACCCCTAACTCCGCAAAAAATTACCCCGTCTAGTAAAAAAATTTGGGTCAACTGTCATAAAAACTTTGCAGTATCAATTTTTTGTTGTAATTTTGCGCTCACCTAATTAGGTTGTCTATT
>JAIRLS010000326.1 GCA_031259205.1 Bacteroidales bacterium
CAGCCTGACGGTCTGTTCCAGCGGATAAACGCCACCTTTGAAATACACTGTTACCGCTTTACCGGGATGCGCTGCACGTGCCATACGCACGGCTTTTCGCGCACCTTCCAGCGTTTGCAGCGGGTTGGATTCCGTCCCCGCATGGCGGTCGTCGCCGTCGGGTGATACATACAATGTCACGCCTTCACTGCACGAAGCCAAAAATACAAGGGCGCTCAACAAAATAGAATAAATATTTTTCATCATGGAAAAAACTCTTTATCGGATTAAATATATCCATCAATTATTTCGCAAAGCTATCAATAAATTTTCAGATTACCTAAAATCCGCAATTAGGGTTAATCATTTTTTTGAGGCGCTATGAAAAACAATTCTTCCGACCTCCACGAAGGCACGAATGTAGAGGCGCACGGCGTGCGCCTGAATGTAGAGGCGAAAGGCTTTCGCCTGAAAAACCATTCGCTTTGGAGAATGCGGAACGTCCTGAAAGGACGTAACTTTCATAACCGCCGGTCAGCGACCGGCGGAAGCCTCTCCATAGCTTCTTCTGCCTGAATTGAAAATTCAGGCAGCCGCACTGCTGCGGGAGGCCTCCTTTCCGCCGGTCAACGACCGGCGGTTATGAAAAGGGATAGGGAAGAAAGCGGGAAATAAAACACGGATGGAACAGTCCACTGACCGATAACGCCTCAATAATAAGAATTAACCGATTTTTCCGGTTTGGGAAATACTCATGCGCGCCTGCATGGGGTTTTTCTGATTTGGGAAATGCTTATGTACGCCTGCATGGGGTTTTCCCGGTTTGGGAAATACTCATGTACGCCTGCATGGGGTTTTTCCAGTTTGGGAAATGCTCGTGTACGCCTGCATGGGGTTTTCCCAGTTTGGGAAATGCTCATGCACGCCTGCATGGGGTTTTTCCGATTTGGGAAATACTCATGCACGCCTGCATGGGGTTTTCCCAGTTTGGGAAATGCTCATGCACGTCTGCATGAGGTTTTTCCGGTTTGGAAAATGCTCATGTGCGTCTGCATGGGTTTTTTCTTATTTGTACTTTTCCCCTATAAATTTCGCAAGACCTTATTGGTTAGTTTCGGTAAAATCACAGGGGCGTTTCAGAAAATTTATAGCGTGATTTTTATGCGTACATCTCTCCTTTACGGAGTCGTTTTGTGAGAAGTAAAATCCGTTATTTCATAAAACGACTCATTTTTTTCCTGATTTCCAAATTTTTTCCGGAAAATGGATGTTTCGTTTAATAGGATATGAGTATGCGCCCCCGTAATGCTACAAATCCGTGCCGCAATACGACAAGTTAAAACTTTTGTTGCAAATGGGAAAGTCGGAGACAGGGTTGTTGCGGACGGCCAATGCCAGCGCCATCCAATTGTGGAAAGAAGGATCGGTAATTTTGTAGTAAACAGGAGTTCCGTCATGGCCGGTGAGCAGGCAATGACAGATCTCTCCGCGCCAGCCTTCGGTCAGCGACAGTGCGAAACTGTCTGTTGATGCCGGCGAAAGTTGATGTTCCAAGCCTTCCGTAGAAGGCAGCGCATGTAACAACTGCCTGATATATCCGATGGACTGGAGGGTTTCGTCGTGTCGTAGCCGTGTGCGTGCCAAAACATCGCCGGTTTCGTACAGTAAAGGGCGATGGTGCAGCGTGCGGTACACTTCGTCGGGATGGGAAGAGCGGATATCTCGTTGCAGGCCCGACGCACGGGCAGCCATGCCTACCGTCCCGATGTTCAAAGCGCTGTCGCGGCTAACGGTTCCCGTCTTCTCAAAACGCGACAAGGCCACCGGCATGTTAAAGAGGAAATCGCCCATCCGGGTAAAGTCGCGTTCAAAGTCGATTAACAACTGTGCAAGCCGGTTGGAGTGATTTTCGGTAAACGGGTAGAACAGACAGGCCGGCCGGATGAGGGTTCGTGCGAAGCGGTTGCCTGTCCACGCTTGAAAGAAGTTGATGACGGGTGTACGCAGTCGTCCGTACACGGCATTGCCCAATTGATAGGCGATATCGCCGCACATGGCGCTAAGATCGCCGGTATGCAGGGCGATGCGTTCCAGTTCAAGCGCCAGGGCGCGTATCCACAGCAGAGGGTAGGGCGTATGGTAGTCGCACAGCGCTTCCCACACGGAGGCGAAAGCGGTGCAATGTCCGACGGTACTGTCGCCTGCAATGCTTTCGGCAAGCAGGATACGCTGATTCGGATGGTTTTTCTTGACCATCAGGCTTTCCAATCCCCTGTGTTGATAGCCCAATTGTATTTCCAAATGCAGTATTCTCTCGCCGTCACAGGTAAACCTGAAATATCCGGGTTCGATCACTCCTGCATGGATGGGGCCTACGCCCACTTCGTGCAGTGAATCGCCTTTGATGCTGAAAAACGGATAGTTGCCGGAACGTACCGGTTTCAGCCAAGGATGGTCGAGATAAGGGATTCCGAAATTTTCATGTATTTCCCGCTCGAAAAGATGAAAACTTCCGTGAACAGCCGTAAACGACGGCAAAGGGGTCGAACAGGCTTCCACAGAAGAGGAAACCATCACTACTCCTTCCTTATCGTCCGCCATGCAACAGATGAAACGAAACCGGCCTTCTTCCGGACAGGCAAAATAGCTTACGCAATGGTAACGATCGTCGCTGAGGAGGCGGCTGTTCCAATCCAGAAACTCGCTATACGGAAGAACCGGAATATCCTTGATTTTGACGGACTGACAACGACTGAGGGTAAGGTATTTCATGGTATTACCCGTTATGTATTTCGCCGAAAAGGTCGTATTCTGCGGCGCCGGTGATCCGGACGGGATAAAATTCGCCTGTAACGGGCGGCTGTTTTCCTTTCGGAATCAGCACTTCCGTATCTACCTCCGGCGAATCGTATTCGGTGCGTCCTATGCAGTAATCGCCTTCCATGCGGTCCATCAGGGTAGTGAAGACTTTTCCCGTTTTTTCGCGGTTCAGCGTTTCGGAAATCTGTCTTTGTGTTTCCATGATTCGGTTTGCACGTTCCTGTTTCACTTTTTGGGGGACGTTATCCCTGTAATGCTTCGCAGCATAGGTATTTTCTTCGTGTGAATAAGTGAACACGCCCAAGCGGTCGAACCGTACCTGTTCTACAAAGCGGAGCAACTGTTCGAAATCTTTGTCCGTTTCGCCCGGATGCCCTGTGATCAGCGTTGTACGAAGCGCTATGCCGGGGACTTTTCGGCGGATAAGGTCTATCAGTCGCATGGTTTCGGCGCCGGTGATGTTGCGCCGCATTTTTTCCAGCACCTTGTCGGAAATATGTTGTACGGGGAGGTCTAAATAGCGACAGACGGCAGGTTCCGACTGCATCACCTCCAACAGTTCCACGGGAAAATGCTGCGGATAGGCGTAGTGAAGGCGCAACCAGCGGATTCCCTCTATCCGGCAAAGCCGTTGCACCAGTTCCGGCAACCTCTGTCGTTTGTAGATGTCCCGTCCGTAGCCGGTAATATCCTGCGAAATAACCAGCAATTCTTTTACCCCGCCGGCAACAAGAAAACGCGCCTCGGCTTCAATATCTTCCAGCGGAACCGACACGTGCGGCCCCCGGATGTTCGGGATGGAGCAAAAGGCGCAAGTCCGGTTACAGCCTTCGGCAATTTTCAGATAGGCGTAATGTCCCGGAGTGGCGAGGGTACGTTCGTGACGAAACAGCGGCTGATCGTGACCGGTCAGCCGTCGGACAACGTCTTCCATGTTGCGGACTCCGAAAAAACCATCCGCCTCCGGAATCTCCTTTTCCAGTTCCTTTTTATACAACTCGGACAGGCAACCGATAACAAACAAACGGTCTATCACTCCTTTGCTCTTGGCTTGGGCGCATCGAAGAATCATCTCCGTCGATTCTTCGCGGGCGCTGTGTATGAACCCGCAGGTATTCACCACCACGACGGGTGCGGCGTCCAACCGTGCATCATGCACCACTTCAATGCCGGAAACCTGTAATTGACGCATCAGACGTTCCGAATCCACCAGATTCTTGGAACATCCCATGGTGATAATATTAATTCTTTTTTTCAGCTACTTTAAGTATTTAAAATCCTCGCGCGATTTTATGATGTTTCCTCTTGCCTTTGTTCTGTCGGCAGACGAACCGATATGCTCCCAACGTCTGAAATTTTTCCGGCTGGCTCTGG
>JAIRLS010000097.1 GCA_031259205.1 Bacteroidales bacterium
TTAATAGAGGAACGCAGATTTTTATTTTATGGATAATCAACTTCTTTCGTTTTGTACGCCTCGTTTTTATCTGTGCAAATCCACATCATCTGCGTCATCTGCGTGCTTTTGAGACGCCCTCTTATGGAAATCAAGTCCCTGTGGGACTTTTAAGAGAGATGGGAAGAAAGCAGGAAACAAAACACGGATGGAACAGTCCGTTGACCCATAGCGCCTCAATAAAAAAATTAACCTAAATTTTCCGCACGGCAGCGATTCGCTGTTCGTCACATACCGGATTTCACTTTTAAATATATTTATATTCAACAATATAGACAAAAAAAATCAACTTGTTTGAAAACTTTCACTTTTTTCTGTTATATTTGCAAAAAATTAAATCAAGTGGACATGATAAAACAGACGGTTTTCTGTGTGTGTCTGTTAGCAGGCATATCAGTGTATTCTCAAGATAATCCCAAAATCGACGGTGATGTAATTATGTCGTTGGCGGAAGATACCAGAGCGGTAAAAAGCGCGTTGAAACAAGGCGACAAGTATTACAGAAAAGGTCTGTACGACGCCGCCCTGCCGTATTACATGAGACTGTACCGTATATCAGAGGATCATTCGCCGCTCAATTATAAGATAGGCGTCAGCAACCTGTACGGCATCAATCCCAAAAATGCGCTGGCCTATTTCGACCGGAGCGATCCGGAGGTAGCTGCCGACTATTACTGCCAGAAGGGAATTGCCCTGATATACCGGAACCGGTACGGGGAAGCAAAGGAAGCGTTCAATCTGTATCTGGAATCGCTCACACCCCGCGAGCAGAAAAAAGTGACGGACAAAATCCGCCGTTTCATTGCGATATGCGACTTCTCGGAAACGGCATTGCGCGATTCCGTGCCGGTTTTCATCGAAAACGCAGGCCCCAACATCAACAGTTTTTACGACGAATACAGCGCGGTAGAAACGCTGTATCCCTCCAGCCGCCTGTTCTTCACCACGCGGCGTCCCAAAGACAACGATCTCGACCTCACCGACGACCCGTCCGAATACAGAGAACGTATTCTGTACTCCTCCGAATTTATCAACGGAAAAGCAAGCGAAGCACAACCCGTTTCCGACATGGGATCGCAGAAGCACGTAAGCATTGCAGGCGTCAATCCCCACGAAAACACCTTGTTTTATTACCGTTCCAAAAAACGTTTCGGCGATATTTACCGCGTCAGGTTTAAGGAAAGCGGCGTAACTACTTCGGTGAGAAGGCTGCGGAAAGGCATTAGCCGCAAACCCAGCAAAGAAACGTCCATTACCTTTGCCGCCAATGGCGACGCCTATTTTATCTCCGACCGGCTGGGCGGCGAAGGCGGCAAAGACATCTGGTACTCGCAGAAAAAAGGCAAAAGGCGCTACAAACGCGCCAAAAACATGGGCGAACTCATCAATACCCCTCTCACCGAAGAAGGCGTTTATGTGACGCCGGACGGCAATACGCTCTACTTCTCATCGAACGGACGCCCCGGAATGGGCGGCTTCGACGTATATAAAACGCAAAAGCAAGACGGGCTGTGGGACGAACCGGTCAATATGGGCTATCCCATCAACGGCCCCGACGACGATCTCTTCTTCCGCCTCACTGCCGACACCACCATAGCGCTTCTCTCCTCCAAAAGAAGCGGCGGCTTCGGCGGCCTGGACATTTACACGGTAAAAACCGACCTGAGAATGCCCTTCGAAGTGTCGGGCAGCGTTACCGATACCGCTTCGAGTAAAACGCTCGCCGCCACCGTCAAACTGTTCGACCGCGCCCATAATTTACCGCTGGCAACAGCCAAACTTGATTCGGTCACCGGCAAATACCTCATCAGCAGGGAAGATAAGGGCGATTATTACCTGCAAGCCGAAGCGCCGGGATACCGAAGCGTAACGAAAGACCTGGAACCGCCGATACGCCGCCACGACCAACTGGAAAAAAACTTCGCCCTCGAAAGACTGTTGCATCCCTTTTCGCTCACCGGACACATCACCAACCTGAAAACAGGCCAACCCGTTCAGGCTGAAATCATCCTGAAAGCCGCCGGCGAAGACGAAGAACGCTACAAAGTCGTATCGGACGAAAAGACAGGCTTCTATATCATTACGCTGGAAGACAAAATCAATATAGACCTCGTCGTTAAGGCAACGGACTATTTCGAACACAACGAAAAACTCCTGCTGAAAAACATTGCAGGAAGCGAAAGCCGCAAAGACGTCTCCCTGCAACGAAGCGTCAACACCTACACCGTGACCGGCGTTGTTACCGACAATGCCCGTCAACCGATGAAAACGGCCATCAACCTGACCAAACCGGCAGACGAACAATTCCGGCAAACCAATGAAAGCGACCAAAACGGAAAGTACGAAATCACCACAACGGATGCAGGCCCTTTCCTGCTGGAAATCACCGCCGAAGGTTATTTCTTCATCAATAGCGTCATCGAATTTATAGACAGCGCCATGATCGTCAGAAATTTCGTCATGAAAAAAATGGAAAGCGGCGCAAAAATCGTTATTGAAAACATCCTTTTCAATACCGGCAACGCAACCCTGCGTCCCGAATCATTCACCGAATTGAACAGGCTGGTCAATCTGCTGAAAGAAAACCCGACCGTCAAAATCGAAATATCCGGACATACCGATAACGTCGGCTCGGCGGCGCTCAACAAAAAACTCTCCAAAAACAGGGCGCTCTCCGTGAGAAATTACCTGTTGTCGCAAGGAATCGCCGTTGAGAGGTTAGAATACGAGGGATACGGCTTCGACCACCCCCTGATGCCCAACGACACCGAAGAAGGACGCGCGGCAAACCGTCGTGTTGAAATTGAAATTTTGGACTAATCATATATTATATAACATGAAATTAAAAACATATCAATATTTCGCGATCGCCCTGCTTGGCGGGCTGATTGCTTCCTGCAAGGATAATGACATCGTGTACGACACCGACCCCGAAGGCAAAGAATTTCGCGCCGTCTCCATTGCTCTGCCCCTCGGTAAGGTAAAAATCCCTCTGTATGAAACCCTCCGGAAGGAAATGAATACCGACGACTCGCTCCGCATCGACGAAAACGGAGTGATGTATGTGGAATACGCCTATGACGCACATGTGGAATGGACGGACAGCATCGGTATTAAAGAGTTCGCGAATGAGTTCAGTTATGAGATCATTGACAACGTGGCACTTCCTCCCGGCGTATCAATTCCGGATGAGAATGTGTCATATACATATAATGGCGTCAGGGATACGTCGATTGTCTTGACTACCGCCACCACCACCGGCGATGAAGATGCATCGACCTACGTCGATAAGGTAACTTTCTCCGCAGGGCAGTTTACTTTTGAGATTGACCTGCCGACCGGTTTCGACGGTAACTTCCTGCTCGAAATACCGCAACTGACGCTTGCCGGCCAGTCGGCCCCATTCTCGCGTCACATCAGTACATCCACAGCCATCGACGATGATTACGTTATTGATTTGGCGGGCGCCACTATAGAAACCGACGAGGATCACGCGATGAAGATAAAATATGCCTTTAGCATTGGAGGCTCTTTGAATTTGAGCAATGCTGATGACAAGGTAACGGTGGCTTATGAGATGTCCGGCATAAGCGTAAGCAGCCTGTTCGGTTATTTCGGGGAGCAGGAGCCGACGGATCAGGAAGAAAGAGAGATTGAACTCAACTTTTTCAACGATTTCGAGTTAGACGGCCAGTTCGGTTTTGACGGTATAACGATCGACGCGGTAGTGACGAACAGGTTGGGTATTCCGCTGTACGTCGAAAGCGACCTTTCCATGTACAGGGACGAAACCAAACTTGAGAATGCGCTGGCGCTGAATCCTCCTTTTGTCCTTGATGTAAGTCCTGCCGTCTTCGCCAACGAAACGGTTAATGAGGTAATAAGCCGCTTTCATGCGACGGCTACGCTGAATCTGGGCGGCAATAATCTCCCTAACAAAATAAAATTCAAGGTCGGGGGCAAATCCAATCCGAATCCCAACAGGGACGGCAAATCCAATTTCTTAGTGAAAGACGACACCCACGAAAGCCTGATAGACGTCGAACTGACTATCCACATCCCGTTCCGCTTCAAAACAAGCCTGTACACGAGGAAAGACACCATCGACTTCGATTTCAACGACCTGATAAAGGACAGCGAAACGGAAAGCGAATGTGTGGACAATGCGGAACTGAAGCTGGTACTGGAAAACGGATTGCCCATTGAAATCGGACTGAGCATGTATGCCGTCGGCGCCGACGGACAGAAATTAGACAAAGCCATCATTTCCGATCACACCATCACGGGAGGAGTCCCCAACGGCAACCAAATTACCCCCGAACGCAGCGAGTTGTCCGTCCGCCTGACGCAGGATCAGATAAAAGAGTTCAGAGACAGGAACGTGAAGTCGCTGCTGTTGGAAACCGGCGCCAAAACCGCCGGCAACGATTTTGTCACGCTCAACGACCAGTCGTTTCTTACTGTTGAAGCGTCGTTCAGTGCGACGGTAAGCATCTCTTCCGAATTATTTTGATAAAAAGTCATCATGAAATTGAAAAACCTATCCTATTTATTATTTCCGGTATTATTGGGCGCCGGCGCAACCATGCACGCACAGGATCCCATGTCGCTTTACTTCATGGAAAGCATTCCTCAGGCCAGCCGTGTTAATCCCGCACAGCGCCCCCGTGCGAACGTGTTCATCGCTTTGCCGTCAATCAATTTCAGTTTTCGCAGCGATTTGGCGGTCAAGGATATTTTTCAGCAGCACGGCGACAAATGGTATCTTCCGATAGAAAAACAGTATGACTACGGTAAACTGTATAAATCCATCGGCAGGAAAGCTACCATGTTCAATACAAGCGTCGAAACGGGACTTTGGGGTTTCGGATTCCGTACGGGCAAAGGTTATTTGACTTTCAGCCTGTCGGAACATGCTGTAGCCGCGTTTGCCCTGCCTTCCGACCTGTTCAAAATTCCCGAATCGGGCTTTCCCGACAACACCACGATGGATTTTTCCCCCATGCGGATACATGCGATGGCTTACAAACAGCTATTGGTGGGCTACAGCCGCGCCATCAACGACAAACTGACCATCGGCGTCAATCTGAAACCGATTTTCGGACAGGTAGCCTTAACTTCGGACATACGCAAATTTAGCCTCTATACAGGCATAAGCGAATGGAAATTCGATATTGAAGGCGATCTGTATTCCTCATTGCCCGTCACCATGACGGAGGACGAGGACGGAAAAATAAAGGACGTCGAGACGCAGGACGATTTGGAAGCCGGTGACTATGTCAAGAAATACGCCCTCTTTGCCAATCCGGGCTTCGCTATTGACTTGGGCGCCAGTTACAAGTTTACCGACAGGCTTTCCGTATCGGCAGCCCTGGACAACCTCGGCTTCATATCGTGGAAACAAGACTTGAACGGCGCGGCGGTGCAGGGACAGTATGCCTTTAATGGAATCAACTACAATACCGCAGAAGACGACTTCGACGAGATGATGGAGAATCTTGCCGATTCTTTGGAAAATTCGGTAAGTTTCGGCGTTCACCACAAAAAATTCAAAACCACCCTGACGCCATCCCTCTATCTGGGCGCCAGCTATCGCCTCACCCCGGCCATATCGGTTAGCCTGCTGTCGCGCAGCATGTTCTGGAAGAAGGCTTTCCGCCAAAATTTCAACCTGTCGCTCAACCTGCAACCCTACAGCTTCGTTTCGTTCAATATAGGAGTAAATACACAAATCAAAGGTAACACCTATTTCGGAACGGGTTTTTCACTTTTTCTGGGACCCTTGCAGTTTTACCTGCTGAGCGATTACCTGCCGGTACGCTATTCAACCCTTACGCTGGATAATAACGACAAGATACCGTTTGTTCCCGAACGCCAAAAAGAAGTTACCTTCCGGACAGGCCTGAACCTCGTGTTCGGCAAGCACGGCTATGTGAATCGCCCCATGCTGGAAAGACAGGCCCATTAATGGAAGTAACCCGTCAGACCCGCATCGTCCGATTTTGACAAGTTTCCACGTGTTAAAAATCGATGAATATCTATATACAGTCAGCAGGACAGATTTCAATCCAGCCCCCCTTGTCGGAAGCATGGTTCGACAGGCCTTCGGAATACGACAGAGTGTATGTACGGGCGCAGGAACCGGATTACAGGCAATACATCGCCTCCGGTAAACTGCGGCGAATGGGAAAAATCCTGCGGCGTGCCGTAGTATGCGCACAAACAGCAGTGCAACGATCGGGTATCGCCATGCCGGACGCTATTATCAGCGGAACGGGATTAGGCTGTATCGAGAATACCGAGACCTTCCTCAGCGCAATGATCGACGAAGGGGAAGAATTTCTCCAGCCGACTTCTTTCATGCAATCCACGCACAACACCATCAGTTCACGGATTGCCATCGAACTGCAATGCCACGGGTATAACACTACCTATGCGCACAAAGGCATTTCGTTCGACAGCGCGCTGCTCGACGCTTTTTTGCAGTTTCGCATGGAGAAAATCCGTTCGGCGCTGGTTGGCGGCTACGACGAAATGACGCCCCGTTACCAGCTCATGCTGGGACGCCTCGACTATTGGCGAAAAGATGGCGAAGAGGTGAAACTGCGACGAGGCGAGGAAGCTTTTGCAGGAGAAACATCGGTGTGTTTCATGCTTTCCGGCCGGAAGACGCCGCAGGGCGACCGGCTTTGCCGTCTGGCAGGCGTCGAGATTCTCTATTGTCCGTCCGATAAGCAATTGCAGGAAACATTGGAAAAACTGTTGCAGGAAAACGACTGTTCGCTGTCCGACGTGGACGCCGTGATGACAGGCATGAACGGAAACCCTTCCGTTGACGACGCCTACCGGCAAACGCTCAACCGCCTGTTTCCCTCATGCGCGACAGCCGTTTACAAACATGTCTTCGGAGAGTCCTACACCGCCTCGGGACTGGGCGTATATGCGGCCGCCGTCTGCCTGCAAAAGGGAGAAATCCCCGCATACCTGCTCCGGCAACCCTCCCGCATGAAAAACGTGCGCCGGATATTACTGTACCATCAATACGAAAACAAAAACCACTCACTAATACTTTTAACTTCATGTTGAAACTGATATTTTTTTCAACCATACAGTGTATTTTCTTGGCATTTACACAGGTATTCCTCAAATTAGGCCTGGAACGGATGGAACCGTTTGGTTTTAACTGGCGTTTTTTCAAATCGGCGCTGTTGAACTGGCCGTTTGCCACTTCGGGTATCTGCGTGGTAACGGCGTCGCTCCTGTGGTTTTACATCGTCAAGCATTTTCCCCTGTCGATTGCTTATCCGCTGGTCAGCATTAGCTACGTGTTCGGCATGATTGCCTCTATCCTTGTCTTCAAAGAATCAATCCCCCCCTCGCGATGGATTGGCGTCGGCTTCATCATGATCGGAGTGATCTTCCTGACCAAATAACAGGACGACGACGTAAAAAACATGCTCCCGACTTGGTTCATTCTTTTTTTGAGGCGCTATGGGTCAGTGGACTGTACCAAACGGGTTTTATTTCCCGCTTTCTTACTATCCCTTTTAAAAGTCCCGACAAGGACTTGATTTTCATAAGGGGGCGTCTCAAAAGCACGCAGATGACGCAGATGATGTGGATTTGCACAGATAAAAACGAGGCGTACAAAACGAAAGAAGTTGATTATCCATAAAATAAAA
>JAIRLS010000098.1 GCA_031259205.1 Bacteroidales bacterium
AGACTTGTTGAGATTGTACATAATGACAAAAAAAGAAATGGATAAAAAGAATCTTACAATATTGTTCGAATTTCATTACTGTATTCATTTGTTATAATTTTTTTCTCTGCAAAAGTACTTCCAAAATGTGATATTTCTGCATATTATAAGTTACTTTTTTTGTTATAATTACTTATATACAACGATGCTTACTTTTTTTCTATTTTTCAACTCACTATTTCAAACCGCGCGAAGTATAAATACCGCCGATTAGAGCCTTATTTTTGTTGATATTCCGGCTTTTTGCTGCAATGTGGGTTAAAAGCGTTCGAACGCACTGTTTTCTATTGCTTTTACCGCTATACATTCGGCTTCGACAAGCCAGCCCGAACGACAGACAGGCGCAAGTACAAGCACATACGGCGTCGTTGCGTAATGGACTGCGAGATATTCGGCCACTACAGTATAATCGGAAATATCGCGCAAATATACAATCATTTGCATCACATCGCTCATCTGCATCTCCGCCTGTTGCAGCAAAACCGCTATGTTTTCGAAAGTGCGGCCGGTCTGTTTGACGATGTCGAGGGGGTGTATGATTTCTCCTTTGTTGTTGATACTTGCCGTACCGGAAACGAATACATGCCGCCGGTCGCCGTAATCTACGCCTGTAGCCCGTTCGAAAGTTACGCCGTATTCGCAGGGAGGATTCAGATATGTAGTCGCTTTCAGGTATTTTACCTGTGCAGGCTGGATTCCTCTGATGGCGTATGTATCCATCAGTACCGACGACAAGGGATCAGAGCAGCGTCCTTCGATTCCCGTACTGGCAATAAAGTGTGAGGCAGGCGTCAGCCCCTCCTTTTCAAAAAATCTTTTGCGTTCCTTCACCATTTCCGTATAATGGACGTCAATGCCTTTCACATAAATCCATGTCCGGATGCAATTGTCTTTCAGCGTACAGCCATGCGCGGCAAGACTGTTTACATAGTTTTCGAATATTGACCGGGTTTCCGTTTCCACATCGGCTACCGGCGCATGCAGTTGTGTGTTGTACAAATGTATGTATGCAGGGCGTTTCGCTATGTATGTGCCGGAATGTTCATCCCGACAGGTTGGGCAGTCCTGCACAAGATATGACCAAACGGATACTTTACAGCCCCCCGCCGGAGGCTGTTCCACAACGGACAGCGCCGTATGATCATTTTTTCCGGGTAGAAAATTTTTCTGATTCACAGCGTCGCTCACGAAATAACGTTTGAACAGGCAATTTACATTTTCGCCAAGAGATTTTTTCACGCGGTTGAGAGCTGTTTCGATATTACGGAATTGCTGTTCGGCGCTTAAATGCGCGTTATTCGGCTGAATTATCACATGGTACTCGCTTACGGCTCCGGCCGGGCAAAATTTGCTCCATCGCGCCTCCATACAGATATCTTCCCATACCATTAATTCAAAATCCATTCGCCTGTTGTATGAGGGTTCAGGCACCGGGCTTGCTGCGGCGTTGCCTCCGAATAAGAGGAGTTGCTTTTGTCGTAAAGGATTGCGGCGATCCCGAAAGGAACGGCATACCGGACGTATCTTGCCGATATAAAGCCTGTGGCGTTGTATCCGCAGTTCAACAGGCCTTTCGGCATGTCGGCAGGGCCGGTCATGTCGCCCCACGGGAAAAGGATGAAATTATCGGCTTTTACCCGGTCATGCGCAACGCCGGATACTTCCCGAACCGCAAAACTCGACGCCGGAAAACCCCACAGCGCAACCTTCATTAACTTGCTCAAACTTAAACTGTTTATCGTCATTCGATGTGATATTTATTAATGTTGAAAATATCTGAAAACCGTTACAAAATTATAACAATAATTGATATTGGGAACTTTATTTTTTTGCATCACCCAAAAAAAATCTGTAATTCCGGTTTAATTTTTTAATTTTGCAGCCTTAAAGACACCAAGGAATCATGAATTTATTTGAAGTTTATTCCATTCTTGATATTGAGCCGGTTTGCGGCAAAGGATGTTATATCTACGACAGTTCCGGCGCGGAATATCTGGATTTGTACGGCGGCCATGCGGTGATTTCCATCGGTCACTGTCATCCGCTGTACGTGGAACGGATGCAGGAACAACTGAACAGGATTGGTTTTTATTCCAATTCGGTTATTATTCCTCAGCAGCAGCAGTTGGCGCAACGCTTGGGGCGCATGTCCGGTTATGATGATTACCGCCTGTTTTTATGCAATTCCGGTGCGGAAGCCAATGAAAACGCCATTAAATTAGCCTCGTTTCACAACGGGAGAAAGAAGATACTGACTTTCCGGTCGTCCTTTCACGGACGTACTCACGGTGCGCTTGCCGTCACGGACAGTCCGAAGCTCTGCGCGCCCGTTAACGGTCGGGAACACGTGCGTTTTCTACCGCTCAACGACAGCGAAGCGGTGCAAAACGCCTTGTGCGACGACGAGGTTTGCGCGGTGATTATTGAAGGCATACAGGGACTGGCGGGTATTCGTTGCCCGGAGGCCTCTTTCTTGCAGGCATTGCGCGAGATGTGCGACCGTTGCGGCGCAGTACTGATTCTGGATGAGATACAATCCGGCTACGGAAGAAGCGGAAGATTTTTTGCACATCAGTACGCCGGTATTCGTCCGGATATTATCACCGTCGCCAAAGGCATGGGCAACGGTTTCCCGGTAGCGGGCGTGCTGATTCATCCCAAGTTTGAAGCCCATATCGGCATGCTGGGAACAACCTTTGGCGGGAATCACCTGGCATGTACGGCAGCTATCGCCGTGCTTGACGTGATAGAAAAGGAAAATCTGACGGATAACGCACTGAAGACAGGGAACTATCTGAAGAAACAGTTGGCGTCCTTCCCGCAGATTCGTGAAGTTCGCGGTCAAGGACTGATGATAGGGCTGGATCTCGGACAACCTGTTGCTTCCCTGCGCAACCGCCTTATCAAGGAACACCGGATCATAACGGGTTCCTCGTCCGATAAAAACGTCATGCGCCTGCTTCCCGCACTATGTCTGCAACAAAAACACGCAGACCTGTTTTTGCAAAGCCTGAAAACCATATTATCCGACCTGTGAAACCGTCCCTTACCCTTTTAAAGATAGGCGGCAATGTGATTGACCGTCCGGAGACGCTTACCGGAGTTCTCGGCGCGTTTGCAGGTCTGCAAACGCGCAAAGTGCTGGTTCACGGCGGCGGAAAATCTGCCGGCAGGATGATGCTTCGCCTGGGCATACAGCCAAAAATGATTGACGGGCGACGCATTACCGACCGCGCGACGCTGGATGTCGTCACTATGGTGTATGCGGGGCTGATCAACAAAAACATTGTCGCCGGATTACAGCGTTTCGCCTGCAACGCTATCGGGCTGTCCGGCGCCGACGCTAATGTCGTTCCTGCCGTAAAGCGTCCCGTCAAGGAAACAGATTACGGCTATGTGGGCGATCTGACGCCGGAAAACATTGGTGCGGATACACTGGAACGCTTGCTGGAACTGGGGCTTACCCCCGTGCTGTCGCCCATCACCCATGACGGACGGGGAACGCTGCTCAACACCAATGCCGACACCGTAGCCTCTGCCGTTGCCATAGCGCTTTGCCGGCACTATGAGATACAACTGCTCTTTTGCTTTGAAAAAAACGGCGTATTGCGCGACCCTTCCGACGACGCCTCTGCGATCGCCCTGATAGACGAAGCTCTTTTCTCTCGGTACAAAGCCGACGGCACGGTTAGCGCCGGAATGATTCCCAAGCTCGACAACGCTTTTGACGCCTTGCGCAACGGCGTCGCCGAAGTAAGGATATGCAGCCCCGCCGGACTGACAACAAGCGGCGGCACCTGTATACGCCTCAAACATGATTCACCCTCCGTCCAACATCCATGAAACCGCTCATCCTGCTCACCAACGACGATGGCTATCAAGCCGGAGGCCTCAAGACGCTTGCAGAAACGGTACGTCCGCTGGGAGATGTCCTGGTGGTGGCGCCCCTGGAAGGACAGTCGGGAATGTCGCACGCCATGACGGTGAAAGTACCGTTACGACTGAAAAAGCATGTCGAACAGCCCGGTTTTACCCTCTACACCTGTAACGGAACGCCTACCGACTGTATAAAGATAGCGCTTAACCGGCTCATCGATCGGCAGCCCGATCTTTTGCTGGCAGGCATTAACCATGGATCCAACTCGTCGTCCAGCGTACTCTATTCGGGAACGATGGCAGCCGCTATGGAAGGATGCCTGTACAACATACCCGGCATTGGTTTCTCCTTGACGGATCATTCTCCTAATGCCGATTTCACCCCATACACGGACGTTATCCGCAATATCATCCTCACGGTACGCGCCAACGGACTGCATAAAGGCGTCTGCCTGAACGTAAATATCCCTAAAATACCCGTATCGGAAATTAAAGGCATCCGTGTGTGCCGCCAAACGAAAGGCTATTGGAACGAAGAATTTGAACGGCGCATAGACCCTGCCAACCGCGAATATTTTTGGCTGACGGGCGACTTTGTCAACGAAGAACCACATGCGGAGGACACCGACGAATGGGCGCTCAACCGGGGTTACATCGCCATAACGCCTATACAGATCGACATGACCGCCTATGAAAGCATCTC
>JAIRLS010000111.1 GCA_031259205.1 Bacteroidales bacterium
AGGCTGTGTTGCCTGCGTCCACCGATATGCCTGTTAGCCCGTTACATTCGCTGAACGCACCATCTCCAATGGAAGTCAGCCCCGCCGGTATATTCAAACTGCCGGTGAAGCCGCCACAGCTCCAAAACGCATCAACTCCAATGGAAGTAAGCCCCGCCGGCAGGGTCAGGCTGCCGGTGAATCCGCTACATTCGTAAAACGCCACATCCCCAATGGAAGTCAGCCCCGCCGGCAGGGTCAGGCTGCCGGTGAATCCGCTACAGCCGGCAAACACGTAATCTCCAATGGAAGTTACCCCCGCCGGCAGGGTCAGGCTGCCGATCAAGCCGCTACAGCCGGAAAACGCATTATCTCCAATAGAAGTTACCGTGACGGGGATATCAACTGCTCCCGTTTTTCCGGCAGGACAGGCAACCAGCACAGTTCCCGTCTTATTAAACAGTACGCCGTCTACAGCGGAGTAGGCTGTGTTGCCTGCGTCCACCGATATGCCTGTTAGCCCGTTACAGTCGCTGAACGCACCACTTCCAATGGAAGTCACTCCCACCGGTATGTTCAAACTGCCGGTGAAACTACTACAGTTTCTAAACGCGCCGACTCCAATGGAAGTTACTCCCTCCGGCAGACTCAGGTTGCCGGTGAAGCCGCTACAGCCTTCAAACGCATAATCTCCGATTGCTGTCACTCCATCCCCAATAACAAGGCTGTACAAATGGTCACGGGAAGCATACCAGGGGGCGCTACCGGGGGTATAATCCTCCATGGCGCCGGAGCCTTCGATGTAGAGGGTGTCGCCGTCGATGCGCCACGTGCAGGCGCCCGTTATTCCGCTGTTCTGCGCATGGGCGGCGGCGGCAAGGAACATGCCCAGTGCAACGGTACAAAAAAGATGGTCTATATGTTTCATGATATTTGACATTTAGCGTTTACTTGATTTGGCCTGACTTTGCGGTTTTAAAAGCTACAAATACAGGAGCCACAAATTTAATAAATTTATACAGATTTATACAAATTTATGCAGATTTAATTTTTAATTTTCGGCGGCGTGTAGAGACGCACGGCGTGCGTCTGAACGCGCGAACGCGCGAACGCGCGAACGCGCGAAGGCGCGAAGGCACGAAGGCGCGAAGGCGCGAAGGCGCGAAGGCACGAAAGGGGACGAAAGGGGACGAAAGGGACGAAAGCGCAAATCGGAGCAAAAAGCTCCTTGATTGGAGCAAAAAGCTCCTCGATTGGAGCAAAAAGCTCCTTCATCGGAGCAAAAAGCTCCTTCATTGGAGCAAAAAGCTCCTCGATTGGAGCAAAAAGCTCCTTGATTGGAGCAAAAAGCTCCTTGATTGGAGCAAAAAGCTCCTCGATTGGAGCAAAAAGCTCCTCGATCGGAGCAAAAAGCTCCTTCATTGGAGCAAAAAGCTCCTTGATTGGAGCAAAAAGCTCCTTCATCGGAGCAAAAAACTCCTTGATTGGAGCAAAAAGCGGTTAATTCTTTTTTTGAGGTGCTATTGGTCAATGGACTGTTCCATCCATGTTTTATTTCCCGCTTTCTTCCCATCCCTCTTAAAAGTCCTTGCAGGACTTGATTTTCATAATCGCCGGTCAGCGACCGGCGGTTATGAAAGTTACGTCCTTTCAGGACGTTCCGCATTCTCCAAAGCGCTTTTAGGCGCACGCCATGCGTCTCTACATTCACGCTTTCAGGCGCACGCCGTGCGCCTCTACATTCGTGCCTTCGTGCCTTCGTGCCTTCGCGCCTTCGCGCTATAGTGGAGGTCAGAAGAATTGTTTTTCATAGCGCCTCAAAAAAAGAATTAACCCAAAAAGCTCCTTGATCGGAGCAAAAGGGGGATGCCCGATTCTCCCTGTTCTCTGTCAGGGGATTCATAAAATATGGTAAATGCCCTGACGGGCAATGATGCGCATTGACAGAGGTTTGTTTCTATTGATATACATGCCCTGACGGGCAATGCTTTCGCGCTTTATCCGCATGTCGTGCGGCGCACCGGCGAAGGCTTACAGTACGTTCAAAATCTGCTCCTTGATTTTTTCCAGTTCGTCTTTCATCCTGACCACAAGCTGTTGCATCTCGGCATGATTGGCTTTTGAACCGATGGTATTGATTTCCCGTCCCATCTCCTGCGTAACAAATCCGAGTTTCTTGCCGACGCCTCCATCTTCGCCCATAGTGGCAAGGAAATACTTGCAATGATTGGACAAGCGCACTTTTTCTTCGTTAATATCTATCTTTTCAAGATAATAAATCAATTCCTGCTCGAAACGGTTTTGGTCAATCGTATTTTCGCCCACATATTCCGCCAAATTTTGGCGAAGCCGGGTTTTGATGGTTTCGATGCGTTGCGATTCGAACTTTTCCAGTTCGGTAATGTACGACCCGATGCGTCGGATGCGTTCGCTGATGTCTTCGGCAAGCGCTTTTCCCTCCTGCATACGGAAACGATTCACCCTTTCCAGCGCCTCTTTCACGCAGCAGGACAGTAATCCTTCAATTTTTTCATCCGGCACGTCCTGCTTCGTTTTCTGTACATCCGGCAAACGGATGATAGCCTCAATAAAGGTATTCGGAAGCGTAAGCCGATTTCTGCGGGCTATATCCTTCAATTGTTCACAGTAATGGACAATGGCGGTTTCGTCAAATTGAGCCGGAATACTTTCTTCAATCTCTTCTATCGACGCGTACAATTCGATCTTCCCTCTCTGTAAGGCCTCTGTCAATTGATTGCGCAAATCCATCTCTTTGTCCCTGAACATATTGGGGACTTTTACAATCACATCCGCCCCCTTGCTGTTCAAAGTCTTTATTTCAACGATGATTTTACGCTTTTCATCGGCACATTCGGCTTTACCAAAGCCTGTCATTGATTTTATCTTCATTCTTCCGGTCTATTATTTCAATTTTCAAATGTACATGAAATTTTTTAATTACACACCAACGAATGAAGTTTGAAAAAAATGAAGGAAAGATGTAAAAAAAATCTTTTTCGAGTTTAAAAACAACAATATACTGAAAATAACAATATTAGAAGACCTCTCTATTGGCGATTTTTGTTAAAAATGTTAAATTATCTAAATATTTCTGCTCACGAATAAAAAAAAATCGTATCATTGTCTATATTTTAAATGAATCGAAAATGAAAAGACGTGAATTTATCATCAAAAGCATAGGCGGTGGAATCGTTACCGGAGCGGGTTTTTCATTGCTTTCCCTTGAGGAGGCCTTTGGAAACAGTATCTACAATCCCCGGTCGGCATACGATATGGTGGCTTTGATGGGAGGAGAAGCGGCAGAAATGTTTGAAAAAGGAATTGCCTCGATAGGCGGGATGGAACGGTTTGTGAAAAAAGGCCAGTCGGTAGTGGTAAAACCCAATATCGGATGGGATCGTACCCCCGAATTCGGCGCCAATACGACTCCCGAACTGATTGCCAAAATTGTGGAACATTGCCTGAAAGCCGGCGCCAAAGACGTTTTTGTATTTGACCATACGTGCGACAACTGGCAGAAGGCATACGCCACCAGCGGCATCGAAAAAGCCGCCAAAGCAGCCGGCGCCAAAGTCATTCCGGGCAACAACGAAAGCGCCTACAAGGAGGTGAGCGTGCCGGGCGGAAAAAGCCTCAAGAGCGTCAAAATACACGAAGCGATACTTAACAGCGAAGTGCTTATCAACGTGCCGGTATTAAAGCATCATGACGGGGCAGGCGTTTCCTTCGCCATGAAAAATTTGATGGGCATCGTATGGGACCGCAGTTTTTGGCATAGAAACGACCTTCAACAGTGCATTGCCGACATGGTTACCTGCCGCAAGCCCAGCCTGAATATCATCGACGGGTACCGCGTAATGAAGAAAAACGGGCCTAAAGGCGTATCCATCAGCAATGTATTACTTGAAAAAGCGCAGATTATATCCACCGACATTGTTGCCGCCGACGCTGCCGCCGCTAAAATTTTCGGCAAGAATCCGGAAACCATCGGCCATATCAAGATTGCCGCCGAAATGGGATTAGGGAAAATCGACTTGACAAAGCTAAATATCAACAGAATCAAAATCGGTTAACCGGACAACCTCTATCCACATGCAAGCATATCTGAAACCGGCCCGTATCGTTATTTCCATTGCCACGCTACTCGTTGTCGGGTTCTTATTCCTCGACTTCGGAGATACTGTTCCTGCCGCATGGTTCCGCAAAATCCTGTGGTTACAGTTCATCCCTTCTCTGTTCGGTTTCCTGAATACCCTAAAAGACGGACTAAGTTTGTCGGTCTTTGGTTTCGCTGTCGTTCTGCTGCTCACGCTGCTTTTCGGACGCGTCTATTGCTCATATCTCTGTCCGCTGGGCGTTTTTCAGGATGTGATTTGCTGGTTTTCTAAAAAGATCAGGAAAAAGAAACGATACCGTTTTACCCCTCCCAAAACATGGCTGCGATACGGCATACTTGTTGTCGTCTGCCTGTCGCTGCTCTCCGGAAGCATCTATTTGGTGAACGTGCTTGACCCGTACAGTAATTTCGGCCGGTTTTTCACCGATTTTTTCCGTCCTCTGTACGTTCTGGGCAATAACCTGCTGGTGCAACTGTTGCAATCATTAGGTTCCTACGCGCTGTATCCCGTGAAAGTGGTTTCCGCCAATCCCTACGCCCTGATTGTTCCTGCCGCCATGCTGGTGCTTGTAGTGTGGTGCGCCATCCGGAAAGGGCGTCTTTACTGCAATGCAATATGTCCGGTAGGCACCTTGCTGGGATTGATTGCCTGCGTTTCCCTGTTCAAAATTCGCATCAACAAGACCACTTGCACCCAATGCGGAAAGTGCACGTTTGCCTGCAAATCACACTGCATTGACATCAAACAGCAGCAGATTGATTCCAGCCGCTGTGTAGGATGCGCCAACTGTTTGAAATCGTGCGACAAAAACAGCATCGGTTATGCGCTGGCTTCAGCCAATAAACCCAAAAAAGTCGTTCCCGACAAGTCGAAACGCCGGTTTCTCTTCGGAAGCATCCTGTTTATGGGCGCTCTTGGCGGATTATCGGTAAAATCCATGGCGATAAGCCGTAAAGACGAAGACGAAACGCCGAAAGAAGAACATCATACAGGATTTGAAGAAGCCGTTAAAACGCATCAGGTATCCCCTCCGGGTTCAAAGGGTATCCGTCATTTCACGGGTTCGTGTACGGCTTGCCACCTGTGCGTAAGCGCTTGCCCGACAGGAGTGCTGAAACCCTCGCTCTTCGAATGGGGCTTTTTCGGGATGGGACAGCCCTACATGGACTATCATTCCAGTTTTTGCAATTACGAATGTGTGAAATGTTCGGAAGTATGCCCGAATAAAGCCATCCTCCCGTTGGCGGAAAGCGCCGCGCCGGAATTGAAGGAAGCTGCCGAAAAAGATGCGCAGCAATCCTTTGAAACACAGTTTAGCCGTACGGCCAACCTTTCCGACGCCGGCGATTACGCCCTCATGCAAAGCATGATTCAAAGAAACATCAAGGTAAGGACGCAAATAGGCACTGTACGGTTTATCAGGAACAACTGTATCGTGTATTCCGAAGAAACATCCTGCGGATCGTGCTCCGAACACTGCCCCACCAAAGCCGTCAGAATGGTTCCCTACAAGGGAGAGTTGACCATTCCACAGATAGATACCGACATCTGCGTCGGTTGCGGCGCCTGCGAATATGCCTGTCCGGTAACCCCCAACAAAGCTATCCTTGTGGACGGATGCAAAGAACACGGCATCGCCCAAAAACCGGATGACGAAGCAGTGGAAGAAAAACCGCTAACCGATTTTGCTTTTTAAAACCACAAATATAAAATATTGAGAATATGACAAATAAAAAAATACTTCTCGGTTTTTCCAAATAAAAGCATGATTTTAGTTTGTAAATCGAAGAAAAATATGTTTCTTTGTGGTTTGATTTTTTATTCAATATATATTATTTTTATTCATTAAAATTAAAAAATTATGTCAGATATTGCATCAAGAGTTAAAGCTATTATTGTTGAAAGATTAGGAGTAGATGAAAACGAAGTAACTCCGGAAGCCAGCTTCACCAATGACTTGGGAGCTGATTCTCTTGACACTGTTGAACTGATTATGGAGTTCGAAAAAGAATTTGGCATCGGTATTCCCGATGATCAAGCCGAAAGTATTGCTACAGTTGCTGCGGCAATCAAATACATCGAAGACAGCGTTAAAAACAGCGTTAAAAAATAAGGTCTGTTTTATGCAATTAAAACGAGTTGTTGTAAGCGGTCTCGGAGCACTTACGCCTATCGGCAATACCGTTCCGGAGTATTGGAAAGGGCTTGTGAATGGGGAAAGCGGTTCCGAACGGATTACCCGTTTTGATGCGTCCAAGTTTAAAACCAAATTTGCGTGTGAAGTAAAAAATTTTGATCCTGCGGCCTTTTTCGACCGGAAAGAAATCAAAAAATACGACTTGTACACACAGTTTGCGTTGGTTGCAGCAGCCGAAGCCATCAAGGATTCGGGAATGTTGGAACATTGTGATTTAGAACGGGTGGGCGTCATTTGGGCGTCCGGTATCGGTGGTATTTCCACCTTCGCTGAAGAGTTGAAAAATTTCTACAGCGGAGATGGAACCCCCCGATTCAACCCTTTCTTTATCCCTAAAATGATATCCGATATTGCGGCAGGACAGATCTCTATCAAATTCGGTTTGAAAGGGCCTAATTATGCCACCGTTTCGGCATGCGCCTCTTCTTCCAACTCCATCATAGACGCATTCAATTATATCCGGCTGGGACAAGCGGACGCCTTTGTTGCCGGCGGTTCGGAAGCGGCTATCAACGAAAGCGGCATAGGAGGCTTCAACTCCATGCAGGCATTGTCCACTAACAATGATAACTTCAAAACAGCGTCACGCCCCTTCGATAAAGATCGCGACGGATTTGTCATCGGCGAAGGCGGCGGCGGTTTGATCCTCGAAGAATATGAACACGCCGTCAAACGAGGCGCTCATATCTACGCGGAAGTCGTAGGCGGGGGAATGTCGGCAGACGCCTATCACCTGACCGCCTCACACCCCGAAGGCGACGGGGCCTACCGCGCCATGAAAGCAGCCCTCAATGACGCAGGTATCACTTATGACAGGATTGACTATATCAATGTGCACGGAACATCCACCCCCGTAGGCGACCCTTCCGAAATTAAAGCCATCGTACGCCTGTTCGAAGAACATGCTTACAAGTTGAATATCAGTTCCACCAAATCCATGACCGGCCATCTGTTGGGAGCGGCAGGAGCCATCGAAGCTATCGCATCCATCCTCGCGATGAAACACGGCGTCGTTCCTCCTACCATCAATCATTTTACAGACGATCCCGCCATCGACAACAAAGTGAACCTGACCTTCAACAAAGCTCAAAAAAGAGACGTCCGGTATGCCCTAAGCAATACCTTCGGATTTGGAGGACACAATACATCCATCATCTTCAAAAACTTCAAACAATAGTTTGACGAATATCTTTTATCAATAAACGGGAACGCTTTATGAGAGAAGAGAGAGAATTTCATCAGTACCTGAAAAATCGTCTCATGATCTCACCGAAAAACGCAGAGTTGTACGAGTTGGCATTTTTTCACCGGTCGGCGTCATACGTCCTGAACGACGGAACACATGTTAACAACGAACGGCTCGAATATCTCGGAGACGCCATCATCGACGCTATCGTGGCGGATTTTCTCTTCTGCCGGTTCCCCAAAGAAAAAGAAGGATTCCTCTCCAAAATGCGAGCCAGAATCGTCAACCGCGACCATTTGGACGGCGTCGCTACCTCAATGGGACTGTACGAAATACTGATAACACAAAAAAATACCACAAAAAAACGCATTTGCGGCGACGCATTGGAAGCAATGATAGGAGCGATGTATCTCGACCAGGGATACGAAAACACCAGAGCCTACTTGATCGACTATGTGTTTTTCAATTTCATCGATTTGGAAAGCCTGCTGCAAACGGAAAACGACTTCAAAAGCCGTTTCTTGGAATGGGGACAGAAATACCGGCTGCAAATCACATTCAAAATGGCCCCCGAATCAATCAATGCCAAAGAATTTGCAGTACAGGCGATGGTCAACGGCATTCCCATGTCGCGCGGAACAGGCCTTTCCAAAAAAAACGCGGAACAGGACGCCTCCCGGAACGCCCTGTCGTATATCCAATCTTCCGACTTCTCCATCAAAGACTTTCTGAACTTCCTGACACGGAAAGTCAATACCTCCTCTGTCTGATGACGAAAAAAAACGTTTATAAATTAAAACTGGCTCCGGAAATGCTGTCGTTTACAGTTGTCGGAATTTCGTCCCACGAAAACGATTACCGGCTGGCATGGAACCTGAACGAAAGCCTGGGACTCAAACTGGCGCAAACCGACCATCTCATCCCCAAAACAGGCGGCGCGTTTACCCGCTTCGTCCATCGCGACGCCGAAAAGACCGTCTGGCTGATCTCCAACCGACGCGATAACGGCTACCTGCTGAAAACGTACAAGAATTTCGATTTCATCCTGAAATTTGAAAAAAAATTAGACGAAGAAGATCTCCTTCTCTGGTTGCAGGCACTGAAAAAAGTGACGCTGGTATCTGCCGTCGTGCAAATCCCCCTTAACAAAGAAATATTGCTGTCGCTGGCAACAGAAAATTAAAGGTTTAAAAAAGCGTTGGGGCGTGGCTATAGGCCGACCCCTGTTTCCCAAGCGGGGCTAAATCTTTTTTTCGAAGCGCCATGAAAAATATCCGACGGTTCCGTAAAGAAAAAAGTCCTTATCCTGACGCCTTTGGCCTGCCGTTTCAGCGGCTGTTCCCCCGACAGGGCGAATTAAACGTTCAATAACGTAACTTTCACTCGTAAAATTAAACCGTGCAAAGTATAAAAAATTTGGAGTTTTATATTTTTTTTGTTACTTTTGCCGAACAAATAGAAGATATGGGTAAAGAGTTTAAGATGTTATGGACAGTCGTGATGATTTTTTGCAGCATTACGGCAATGGCGCAGAAAAAGCGCACTTATACCTACGAACTCCACGCAGGCATAAGTGCAGCCAACCTGATGGGAGACATAAGCGGCGGTTCCAGCCGGTTTCAATTATCGCAAACACGACCGGTGCTGTATTTGGGCGGGCGGTACGATATTGACGAATATTTTTCGGGTAAAGTCAACGCCTTCATGGGACGCATGTCGGGAAGCGACGCAGGCTCCAACAGTCGCGATTATTCATTCAGCACTCTCTTTTATGAGGTTTCCGCTCAGATGGAGTGGAAATTCCTGAACATACCGAAGGCCTTAGGCTCAATCGCTTCCAAACGCCGTGGAGTGACAGGTTTCGACCTGCAAACAAGTCCATACATTTTTGCCGGAATAGGCTTTGTGTATGCCGAACCGGAACTTAAACACCTCAGGCCTCTGTCCAATGAAGAACTTACCCAGTCGCATACAAGCGGCTTTGTGCTTCCGGCCGGCCTCGGCATTAAATCGGATCTGTCGCGGCAATGGGCGCTGGGACTGGAAATCGGCGGCAGAATCTGCACCTCCGACTATCTGGACGGCCTTTATTTGAAAGGTGCAAAAAATGACGACCTCTATTTCTTCGCTTCATTGCACCTCATCTATAAAATCCATTACCTGAACGGCAGAATTGAAAAAAAACGTTAAGAAGCCGGCACAAATGACGCATCGAACAATAAAACCGGTTCGCTTACGTTTTAAAAACAAATTTCCAAAATTTTGAAATCGGTTGTACATCTTATTTGTTGTTTATGTCTTTTCTCATTACAGACAGTGAAAGGAGAGGATTATACCGTCAATACGGAAGCAGGACTTTACGGGGGCGTTTCATATTACCTTGGGGATATTAACCCGCGACGGCAGTTCTATTCTCCCGGCGCCTCTTTCGGGATACTGGCAAAACACAACTTTTCGCCGCACCATTGCCTGCGTGCCGACGTATATTACGGACAGTTAAAAGGAAACGACCTCGATTTTAAAGACGACTACCGGCAATTCAGAGCGCTCAATTTCGAAACATCACTGATCGAAGCCCATGTCGGCTACGAATTTAATTTTCTTCCCTACATCATCACCCGCGAACACAAAACCGCCCACACGCCCTTCCTCTTTTTCGGGGTGGGATATTCCACGATCGTAAGTTCCACAGTGAGCGACATTGAACACGGACATTTCACCATCCCTTTCGGGATAGGCTACAAATACAGGTTCAATCCGTTCATAAGCGCAGGATGCGAATGGGGCCTGCGAAAAACATTTGCCGACAGGATAGACGGCATTGGCAATCCGGGCGTCAACGACGGATATAACCTTTGGCATAATAATGATTGGTATTCGTTTATTGGAATTTTCGTAACCTTTCGTATCTTTGAAGAAAGTTTTTCATGTCCGGCATATAAACAACCGGCTGTGTATAAATGATATATAAGAATAAGATAGATAGTAAAAGATTACCTGTTCATGTTGCCATCATCATGGACGGGAACGGGAGATGGGCGAAAAAACTGGGTAACCAGCGGATATTCGGACATCGCAACGGGGTAAAGGCCGTCAGGGAGACCGTAGAAGCTGCCGCCGAAGTGGGGATTCGCTTTCTGACGCTGTATGCGTTTTCTACCGAAAACTGGCAGCGTCCTCATGCGGAAGTGGATGCGCTCATGTCCCTGCTGATGTCGTCCCTGCATGACGAACTGCCCACCCTCATGCAAAACAATATCCGCCTGATGACCATCGGCAACATCAGCGCCTTGTCGGAAGCAGTCAACCGGCAATTGGAAATCGTCAAGAACCGGACGGCAGGAAACACACGACTCGATCTGATCCTGGCGCTGAATTACGGCGGACGATGGGATATTGTCCAAGCGGCACAGTCTATCCAAAACGACGTGGCGAGCGGCAAACTGCAACAACCGGTGACGGAAAAGATTTTTTCCTCCTACACGGCAACCTGCAACGCTCCCGACCCCGAACTGCTCATCCGCACCGGCGGGGAATTTCGCATCAGCAATTTCCTGCTGTGGCAACTTGCCTACACGGAACTGCATTTCACCGCCACCTTATGGCCTGATTTCCGTAAGGAAGATTTTTACAATGCCATCGTTGATTTTCAACAACGGAAACGCCGTTTTGGAAAAACCGACGAACAAACGGAAAAATATGAACCGTCACAAAACCAATAATATGTCGCGAAAAGTCACACTTTGCACCCTCTTCGTTTCCCTTCTTCTGACCTGCCGCCTCTATGCACAGCAAGACGTGTCGGATCTGGCGGTAATGGACTATTCCAACGCACAGGAATATATCATTGGCGGCGTAAAGGTGACGGGCGTAAAGTTTGTCGACGCCCAGTCGCTGGTCAGCATGTCGGGGCTGGAAATAGGCAGGTCGATTCTGGTGCCGGGCGACGACATCACAAAAGTGCTGGAACGTTTCTGGGATCACGGCCTGTTTTCGAACGTAACCATCGTCGCCGAGAAAATCGAAGGAAACGTGATCTTTTTCAACATCATCCTGCAAGAACGCTCGCGCCTGTCGAAAATGGTCATCGAAGGAGTGAGAAAAGGCGAAGTGAAAGACCTGACGGAAAAAATCAACATCAAAGCAGGCAGCCAATTGACCGAAAACGTGCTGAACAACATCCGGACCATCATCACCAAACACTACAAAGACAAAGGCTTTTACAACATATCCGTCGACTTCATACAAAAACATGACACCGCGCTCACCAACCGCACCGCGCTGAAAGTGGTGATCGACAAACACGAAAAAGTGAAAATCGCCGAAATCAATTTCATCGGAAACACGGAATTTAAAGACCGACGACTGAGAAAAGCCATGAAAAAGACCAAACAGTTGAAACACAACTGGAACATTTTCAAAACCAGAAAATATCTCGAAAACAACCTCAAAGAAGACCGCGGCAAACTGGTAGAGTTCTACAACAAAAACGGCTATCGGGACTTTAGCATATTGAACGACTCCATTACCTTTGTCAATGATAAGCGGATAATACTCCACATACGCCTGTTTGAAGGTCAAAAATACTACTTCCGCGACATCACATGGGTAGGCAATACCAAATACCTTACCGACGACTTGCAGCGCATACTGGGCTACAAAAAAGGCGACATCTATGACCAGATCGGGTTGAGAAAACGGCTGACCGACGACGAAGACGCCGTCAGTTCGGTCTATCAAAACAACGGTTACCTGTTCTCTTCCATCACTCCGGTGGAATTGCGCATAGATAACGACTCGATCGACGTTGAAATGCGCGTGTACGAAGGCGAACAGGCCACCATCGACCGCGTTGTCATCAAAGGCAACCACAAAACCAATGAACATGTGGTGCGCCGCGAACTCCGCGTACGCCCCGGCGACCTCTTCAGCAAGGAAAACCTGATGCGCGACATCCGCGAACTGGCCACCCTGGGACATTTTGATCCTGAAAAATTGCAACCCGACGTACAACCCAAGCCGCAGGACGCCACAGTGGACATCGTTTACCAGTTAGTAGAAAAAGCCAATGACCAGTTGGAACTGTCGGCAGGATTCGGTGGCGGCATGTTTATCGGCAGAGTGGGCGTGCGGTTCAACAACTTTGCCTCCAGCCGTCTGCTGGATCTCAAGGCATGGCGACCGGTACCGTCCGGCGACGGGCAAACGCTCGGCATATCCGTCCAGTCCAATGGAAAATACTACTCCTCATGGAACATCACCTTCGTAGAACCCTGGCTGGGCGGGAAAAAACGCAATTCCTTCTCCATCTCGCTTTATCATTCCAAAATTACCAACCAAAGCTATTACTGGAACACCGAAGGCGCCAGCCAGTACTACAAAACCTCCGGCGTCACGGTAGGACTGGGCAAAATGCTGCAATGGCCCGACGACTGGTTCTCCCTGCAAACCGAATTTACCTACATGCGCTACAGAGTACAGGACTGGCCCAGCACAGGAGGCTACTACAGCCTTCCCTTCAGCGACGGCATCTCCAACAACATCAATCTGGGAATCACCTTCGGAAGAAACTCGCAAGACCAGCCCATTTACCCGAGAAGAGGCTCCAACGTATCGCTGAGCCTTCACCTCACCCCGCCGTGGCACCTGTTCAACGACATCAACTACCGGTCGGCAAAAGCTTCCGAAAAATACCGCTGGATCGAATACCATAAATGGATATTCAAAGCCGCATGGTACCTGAATCTGGTAGATAAATTAGTGCTGGCCACCAATTATCAGTTCGGTTATCTGGGTTATTACAACAAGAAAGTAGGCTATTCCCCCTACGAAGGATTCGATATGGGAGGCTCCGGAATGGGGCAATACCAAATTCATGGCATAGATATTGTACCGATGAGAGGATATACGGACGGCGCATTGACCCCTAGTGTCAGAAATTCGGAAAACCCTTACAGTAAAGCGAATATCTACACTAAGGCAAACATGGAATTGAGGTATCCCGTCATCATGCAACCCTCCTCCACCATCTATGTGGTAGGATTTGCCGAAGCAGGCAATGCATGGTACGAATTTAAGGATTACAATCCCTTCAACCTGAAACGCACGGCAGGCATCGGCGTGAGAGCCTTCCTGCCGATGTTCGGATTATTGGGCATCGACTGGGGATACGGCTTCGACAGCGTGCCGGGAGGCGGTAAAAAAGGAGAGTTCCAGTTTATACTGGGACAACAGTTTTGAAAAATATAAGTATCATAAATTAAATATTGTTAAATTAAAAATAAATCAAGATGAAAAAAATAGTTTTAATCACATTGTGGATGGGAATATCGGCATTACCGGCCGTAGCCCAAAAATTCGCCTTTGTAGATACGGAATACATTCTGGGAAAAATCCCCGCTTACAAATCCGCACAGGGGCAGATCGACAAATTATCCGCCGACTGGCAAAAAGAAATCGAAAACCAGTATGCCGAAATCGAAAAAATGTTCAAGAATTATCAGGCGGAAAAAGTAATGCTCTCGGACGAGATGCGGAAAAAACGCGAGGACGAAATCGTCAAAAAAGAGCAGGCAGTGAAAGAACTGCAAAAAAAATACTTCGGACCGGAAGGTGAACTGGCCAAAAAACAGCAGGACTTAGTGAAACCTATTCAGGACGAAGTGTACCGCGCCGTAAAGGAACTGGCCGTTGAAGGCGGTTATGCCGCTATTTTCGATACCGCCTCGGACGCCAGCGTACTCTATGCAAGCCCCAAACAGGACAGAAGCGACGAAGTTCTGGAAAAAATGGGATATAAAAATTAATCAATTATCTTTGCACAAAATTTTAACCTTATAAAAATAGAAATGAAAGTCATATTTAAAATAGTAGCAACCCTTGCCATTGCCGGTATGTGCGGCTTTTCCCATGCCCAAAAACCTATCAAGATAGCGCATATCGACAGTCAGGCGCTGATGCAGTCCATGCCCGAATCCGATTCGGCACAGGTGAAATTGCAAAAACTCCAAAAAGAACTGGAAGAAGAACTGGAAGGATTGCAAGTGGAACTGAACCGCAAATACGACGAGTTCCAAAAAAACAACGCCAACTGGACGGAACTGGTGAAAAATTCGCGGCAGCAGGAAATCGTGACCATGCAACAGCGGACACAGCAGTTTCAGGAATCGGCCTATGAAACCTTGCAGCAAGAAAATGCCAACCTTCTGCAACCTATCAGGGAAAAAGCCCTCAAAGCCATTGAAGCTGTTGCCAAAGAGCAAGGCATCACCTATGTGCTGGAATCGCAGGTGGCGCTTTTCAAAGCAGCCGATTCGCAGGATCTTCTCCCTCTGGTGAAACAGCGGCTGGGCATCACTAAATAAACCGACGTCGCCTCTTCACCTGACCCCTTGCGGGAGGTTGCGGCAATTGTGCAACCTCCCGCGGGAGGCCGTTTGCCTGCCGTCAGCCCCGACAGCAGGAGCGTGGGGCATGATGTCATCCCGTGAGAAAAGTTCCCCGTTGATATTCCTTCGTTTCGATTACGGACGCCATCCGGTTTCCCGTACCATTTTTGTCATGCACTTCATGCACCTGTAAAATCCCCCCTCGTATAATTATTTTTTGATATAAAAATAAAATTTCAAAAATGATTTTTATATTTGTGCGAATTTTTAATCAATAAAACAAATTTAATTATGACACACAAAAATGACATAAGCAGGCGACGTTTTTTGGGTTATTCCGCATTAGGATTGAGCGGCTTGACCCTTCTTCCGAGTTGGGTAACCGCCAACGGAACACGCTGGGCGCCCAGCGACAGAATCGTATTGGGATTTATCGGATTGGGGCAGCAGGGCTGTTCGGATTTCAACAGTTTCTCGAAATGCCCCGGAGTGCAGGTTGTTGCAGGATGCGACGTGGACTCGCTCAAACGCGAGCGTTTCAAGAAAAGAGTAGAGGCATGGCAAAAATCACAAAATGTAAACCAGCGTTGTGATACTTACGAATTTTACGAAGACTTGCTCAACCGCAACGACATTGACGTCGTATCCATCGCTACACCCGACCACTGGCACGCGCTGACCGTCATCCATGCCTGTCGGGCAAAGAAAGACGTGTATGTGCAAAAACCGTTAGCCTACACCGTCACGGAAGGATGGGACATGGTAAAAGCTGTGCGCGACAACTGCCGCGTGCTGCAAGTCGGTAGCCAGCAGCGTTCGGGAAAAGAGTTTCAGCAAGCCATAGCAGTGATACGCAACGGTATGCTGGGACACGTGGAAACCATCTACGCCAAAGTAGGCGATCCGCCGAAACCGTTAGACCTGCCCGAACATCCCATTCCTGCATCGCTCAACTGGAACCAGTGGTTAGGCCCGCTCAGCGATCCCGCCATTCATTATCATCCCGACCTGTGCCCTCCCATCACCCTCAACCCCGAACAAAACGAGAAACTGTGGGGCGCATGGCGCTGGTATCGCGAAACAGGCAACGGCTTTACAGCCGACTGGGGCGCTCACATGTTCGACATCGCACAAGCCGCCATCGGAATGGATGGCCTGTCGCCCTCCGAATATATCCCGAAAGGCTATAACGGCGCGCAATACCTGACCATGAAATACCAGAACGGCGTCGTGATGACCGAACAACCCTACCACGAAAAAGGCGGGAACGGCATCTCTTTCAACTGTACCAAAGGATGGCTGAAAGTGGCCAGAGGCTACATCGAATGTTCGGATCCTTCGCTGCTTGTCAGGGAAGAACAAAAAATCGCGGCAGGACAATATGAGGTAAGTTCCCCGCACATGCAGGATTTCCTGAATGCAGTCCGCTCGCGCAAAAACCCCATTGCACCGGTGGAAGTCGGTTGCAGCACCAACACCCTTTGCTGCATCGCCAACATCGCCACCGAATTGCAGCGTCCGGTAAAGTGGGATCCCGCTATCCGCAGTTTCGGCGACGACAAAGAAGCCGCTAACCACAGGCTTTTCAAATATCAATACCGCGACGCCTATACAGTGTAGTTTCCGATAAAAATGTTGAAATACAAAAGAATTTTATTAAAGTTAAGCGGCGAGGCGCTCACGGGAAATCAACATTCCGGCATTGACGCCCGTCGGCTGATGAAATATGCCGAAGCAATTAAAGAAGCAGCCGAAGCGGGAGTGCACACAGGTATAGTTTTCGGAGGAGGCAATATCTTCAGGGGATTGAAAGGAGTGGACAAAGGCTTTGACCGGGTCAAAGGCGATTATATGGGAATGTTGGCAACCGTGATCAACGGTTTGGCCATACAGTCGGCGCTGGAACAGTTGGGGATGAAAGTACGCCTGTTTACGGCCATCCGCATGGAACCGATAGGCGAAGGATACAGCAAATCCAAGATGATGGAAGCCCTCGATCGTGGCGAAACGGTTATTTTCAGCGCCGGAACGGGGAATCCGTATTTTACCACCGATACGGCGGCAGCTCTTCGGGCGGTAGAAATGGAAGCCGACGCCCTGCTGAAAGGAACCCGTGTGGACGGCGTGTATACTGCCGACCCGGAAAAAGACGCCTCCGCCGTCAAATTTGAAACGATGTCCTTCGATAAAGCTTACCGTTTGAAATTACAAGTGATGGATTTGACTTCCTTCACGATGTGCAGGGAAAACAACATGCCTGTTGTCGTGTTCAATATGAACAAAGAAGGCGAACTGATGCGGGTTTTGAAAGGCGAAAACGTCGGAACGCTTATTCGCCCCAACACCCTCTGACAAATGTTGCATACCCGCCGAGGCTGAATTTTACCTACGATAGCTTTACTTATCCAAGAGAGTTGGCGTTGTAACCCCGAACAAACAGCGTTGCGTTTGTTCGGGGTTATGCCTGCTTAGGGATGCGAAACAAATAAGGTATAACAGATTAACAATAATGATTTTTATTCTCTATTATTCTTTATCGTTTTTCCTGCGAGAAAACTACTTTCCATTTTTTTTCACTCCTTCACTCGTCTACTTGTTTACTGCTTGATTACCTTTCCATGATAATTCTGCTTATTTGTTCTTACATTATAGATATACATCTTTGTTTACAGCACAAATGCAAAAAATTGCTGTTAAAAATACAAATACTTATTTTGTTTATTTTTTTGTTTAGTTTTAAATTGCTCCTACTCTTTGACTGCGGATTTTCGGCTTACTCCGCTGTGTTGTCTGAACTCTGATTTGTTTTCATTTTTTGCAATTCTTGTTTTTTTGCAATACTAAATCGTCAAGTTCGTTTAGCTTATGACTTATTTCTTCGTTAATTTCACCACCCAACCCGATTTCTTTCGCTAAGGCATTGATAATACTAAAGATATTTTTTTGTATAAGTTTAGTTATTTCCTCATTATTGCTATCTGTTTCATACGGATTTGCTTGTTCTGCTATTTCAATCAAGCAAGACAATATTTTGCTAACGGTTTGTGGGTGAGCAAATAGAATAATCTCTTGAGACGC
>JAIRLS010000114.1 GCA_031259205.1 Bacteroidales bacterium
GCTCTTCGCTGTACTGCTCTTTCATTTCCATAATCTTCTCTGTTTTACCGTTATGATATAATGTTTTATTTGCTGCACAAAAATACATGAAAATTCCAAATTTTCAAATGCGTACAAAATGATTTTTTTTGCCGGGGAAAGATCGCGGATCTCTTTCAACCGGCAAAATCACCTGCGCCTTCCTCACGGCAAAAAAAATCCCGTTCCCGAATAAAATGATTAATTAATATACTTTCATTGTGGCTCTAAGAATATATATAATACAATAAATCACGATTAAATGTGAATTTTGATACCCTCTTTTTTAGCCCACGTGTTTGGAAAATCCGTGTTTTTCATGTGCATTTGCAGTATCATATTCCTTTGGAGAAGGGAGAGAATAAAAAAAATACACGAGAAATTTGTTTTATTTTAAAAAGAATACCTATATTTACGGCGAATTTTTAACAGCGTGGTATTTAAACAATTAAAAAAGGCATTATGGTAGTGCGAAACAGCAAGATATTTCGATCGGTTACGCCCCTTTTACAGTGGCGTAACTCGCTGATTTTCAATATATCTACCCCCCCCCCCCCGAAAATTTGATTCTTCCGACAGCTGTTCTTTAAGCCTTCCGAACATCTTTTCATCCGCACTGTCCGGATCGTTATACGCATCACCCGGAGTATTATACACATTCCGCATTTACCGTTTCATGTTACCAACGGCGAATACACACGTCATTGCGAGGAGGGACGACAAAGCAATCCGGGTTCGCGCAGTATCCAGGATTGCTTCGTTCATTCCAATAACAAATTTGTCTATTTCGGCAACCTTCGGCAATTTGCAGATCAGACCGGGACTGAAAATTCACCAAAGGAAGGACGATTCTTTATATCATTTACACCTTGTTTTTTTGAAAAATATAAGGCGGCGCAGAGACGGGGACGCATACCTTCGTAAGGGTGGGAGCGGGGGTGGGTGTCCCCTCAACGACGGACATCCGCATTGCAACGACAGTTACCCGTATCACAATGACAGCTACCCGTATCGCAACGATGGACACCTGCTTCGCTAATGACCGAATCAAATGATAGAATAACGAATATATCAATGTAATGACAATAATAACGTATAATAAACAGTAGCCATGAGTACCTTTATATTCTGCATTTACCGCTTAATCAAAGTTTATCTGGAACAAATTATCAAAGTTTCGCAGAAGATAGTCCTTACGAACCGTAGGATGAACGCTGACGACAACATGCACCGTGCCGATGCCACCTCTGACATCCGCAACGCAACGCACGCAAACGCTCATTCCGTAACAGTCCTGCAAGGAAAACAGGAAGCAATGAAAACGAATAAAACCTTCTCTCACACAGCAAAAAATGCCGCGACCTCGTGCGATGAGCCGCTCACTACAGTGAGCTACGAAGCAATCGCCCACACCGCCGCCGCACATGCCGCCCGTCATCGCGAGCCGGCAGGCGAAATAATCGCAGAAGAACGCCGGGATTGTTTCGTCGTTTCTCCTCGAAATGGCACCGCAGGACTTCCCGGACACGGCGACCACGCTCCCGGAATAATAAAATCCGCCGTACGTCGCGTGCGGGCGTTTTTTGTGGTGGCGGCGTTGGCGGTGATTGCGGCAATTGCGCCGGAGGCTGTCAGGGCGCAGGATATGGACGACCTGGGCGTCGTCTGGAACAAGACCTACGGGCCGGGAACTATCTTAAACATAAAGTTTGCTCCCGGCAATCCGCACGACACGTACACCGCCTGCGGCTATCCCTGGACAAGCACATCCTCCAAACTGGAGCGCTTGACAGGGCTGCTCGTTGAGTTCGACGAATCCGGGAACATACTGGATAGCGTTACCCTCCGCATCCCGCAATCGTATATCGACGACCATCCCGGCGCGCTCATTTCCGACGACGCGAGCGCACGCTTTGACGTTGCCTTCAAAACCGATGACGGCGGTTATCTCGTTTTCGGAAGATTATTAAACAGGGGTGCACCCATCAGTGAAAAGCAGACCAACTGGAGTGGAGGAACCGCTGCCAACAGTCCGTATCTGACGTATGGCTTATGGCTCGTAAAGTTCAACAGCGCGATGCAGCCGGTACGCAACGAATTAGTGAAAGGCATGTGGGCGGTCGACGGGTGGCGCACGTCGGACGGTAACTTTGTAGTCGGGGGATTTGACGTAAGCGACAAGGGAGTGAACACCACTGCGACGAGCGACAGTATCACCCTGTTGCGCAAATACAACCATAGCGGGAACGTGGAGGTCAACCAAAGGGACAACTACAGTGATATCAGGTCAATTTATAAATCTCTCACAGGCGACGATTTTATCGCACTGGCTCCGAATCGGCTGCTGCGCATCGATCAGAATCTTAAGATTACCGGAAAGATCTTAACCTCTTTAACTTTTCCCGGCATGGGCGCGATCCCCGTCGGTACGATTTCCCCGACAACAGAGAACGGAGGCGCTTTTTTGGGCCTCCATTTAAATGAGGTTCCAGGTCAACCATCAGCGACATATAATAACGGTTCCGGCTTCTATAAAATCGACGCATCGAATACGTTGCAATTCTATAAGACCGTGATACCTGGCGATACCCTTTTCCAGTCTCCTCTACTGTTGCCCGGCAACAGCAATCCGCCGAAATACATCGGCACGGCAAACGTGTACGATAATTTGGGCGTTGTGACCAAAACCATAATGTACGAACTGACCGACAGCTTGACGACCGGCGACCTTTCGCCCGCCATTCGCACCAGCGACGTTTTTCCGAGCGGCACCACCCTGAAAGCCGTTAGCCAGACTGACGGCTTCTTTTCATGCGGAAGTGTAAACGATCAGGCGACCATTGTCAAACTCTCGACCTGTTCCAGCTTCACGCTCAACGCAGGGCCTGAGTTGACGCTTCGCACCGCAGGGATGGTCTTCCTGCCCGAACGCACGGTCCGTTACACCGGGAACGCCAACGGCGGCACGGTAACATACACCTGGACGCTAACCGACATCACATCCGGCGGCACGGCTACCAACCTCGCGTCGCTCACCGACACCGGTACCGGCTCCGGCGGCAGTTTCACCATTCCGGCGCAAACCGTCCTGCTGCTGCCCGGCAAAACGTCCGCCCGCCTGCAATACTCAATCACGATGGTAGACAGCTACACGACAAGTGGCGTCCCCCAGACCTGCCAGCAGACGCAGACCGCCAACGTCAACATCGAATACGACCTCCCCGACAACGTTTCCGACGCGGACTGTTTTGTTGACATTGAAGAGATTGTATGGAGCATCAAGCAGGGCTTTACCAGCAATACGGCTAAGCAAAAAATGACGGCCTATACCACGCCGTTAGTCGGCGACGTGGACAAAGACGGCATACCGGAAGTCATTGTTTATAACTTTTACTCCGGCAACGAGCCGCGAACGGTTGATTCCGTCTACGTATTCTGGGGAACCGACCGGGCGAATCCGACGCGGTTTAAAATCCCTACGACCAGCTATATGCACCCGATGGGCGCGCTGGCTCGCATACCGATTGGCAACGATACGATACCGATGCTCGTCTTCCAGGCGACGGACGGATTCCTGTATGCCTACAACCCGGCGACGGGACTGCCGATAGCGGAGTGGAACAACGGAACAGTCGGACGATCGGATGCACAGATAAACGACTGGGGCGGCGCTGCGGCCGTCACTCCGCAGGCCGTAGGCTTTGCCGACTTCGACGGCGACGGACAGGTCGAAGTCTATGCTTCTCGCAGCGTCTGGGCGGCAGAGAACGGCAAACTGCTGGCGCGCGGCATAGGGAACAAAGGTTTTGTGCAAGCCAGGAGCGCTTCAGGCTACAAGCACTATTATACGGTAGCGGCCGACGTGGACGAAGACGGAATCGTCGACCTGGCGGCGGGTACCCACGTCTATG
>JAIRLS010000228.1 GCA_031259205.1 Bacteroidales bacterium
AATTGAGGCTCGCGAACCTCTTTCATATCAAGAAAACCCACGTTGAGCATTGTGCGGTGGCATACTCTACTGTCCGCATTCCGGTAGCTCTCTACTAAACGGTAGTAACCGTCTATGAAACCTTTGGCCGGATTTTGTCGCATTGATACCTTAAAATACATGCCGCAAAATAAATACTTTCTTCTCGTCCGGCAAGCCCCCCCCCTGTGTACTACAAACCAATTTATTTTTCAACCACTATTGATTATCTGATATTTAAAAATGAATCAACTGCGATTGAAGGTGTTTTATTGAGAATATTGACGTTTTCAATGCCTTCTTTTAACCTTTTTTAACTCTTTTAATGCGTTTTGCTGCAATGTGGGTTAATTTATATCCGGAAGTTGAAACTGTGTGTTACACGACTGTATTCTTACTCCGATTTTAAATTTTACCAACACTATTGGACATTGACGCAAAGATTGTTACTTTTGCAGATAATTTTGTGATTGATTTTCGCAGCAAAAATAGTATTACACTGGGTTTTGAAGCCGATTTTATTTCTTTTGATGGCGTTTGTATGTGGTCAATACCTCATGGCACAAGACATTCCTCAGACTGACAGTACTGACAATGTTGTACCGACGGACAGCATAGCGTCCGATTCGCTCTCGGCTGCCAAGCCCCCGCGGGAAGCGCCGTTTAAATCGAGAGTACTGTATAAGGCCATCGATTCGATGAATTTCTTCCTTCCCGAACAAAAAGTATTCATGTACAATGAAGGGAAAGTAGAGTTTGAAAAGAAGGTACTGGACGCCTACCGGATACAGTTTGACATGGCTACAAAAATCGTACATGCCGATCCGGGAAAAGACAGCGCCGATCACGACATCGGCGTTCCCAAATTTGTGGACGGCAGTCAGACCATCCACGCGCGATCGCTGTCGTACAATTTTAACAACTCAAAAGGATTCATCCACGAAATCAAGACACAGGAAGGCGAAGGCTATCTTCACGCATCCAAGGCCAAACGTTATGCCGACGGACATATTGACCTGGCAGGAGGCAAATACACTACCTGCGACGCCGACCATCCGCATTTCCATCTTGCCTTGAGCAAGGCAAAGGTGATACCGGGCGATCAGGTGGTTTTCGGTCCCGCCCACATGGTATTGCTGGATATCCCCCTTCCCATCATCATTCCGTTCGGCTTCTTTCCGCAAAGCAACAAAAAGGCGGTATCGGGCGTGCTGATGCCTTCCATCGGGATGGAAGTGTCGCGAGGATTGAGCGCCACCAACGGCGGTTACTACTTCTCATTCAGCGACCATTTCGACGCCACAGTGAGAGGCGACATCTACTCAACAGGCACGTGGAAACTCGATGTAGCGCCCAGATACATGAAACGTTACAAATTTTCGGGCAACATGAATTTCAACTACGGCGTCACGGTGTCCGGCGAAAAAGGGCTGGACAGATCGGAAACAAAGCAATATTCGATACAATGGAGTCATACGCAGGACGCCAAAGCCAATCCGAATCAAACTTTTTCAGCCAGCGTCAATTACAGTTCCACTTCCTACGACAGGGAATTTAACTATACCAACCCGTCGATGCTCTATACCAACACTAAAAACTCAAGCATCTCCTACCGCAAGAACTGGCCTAATACCCCCTTCCGGCTGACGGCCAACTTCAACCACAGTCAAAGTCAAAATTCCGGCGTGGAAATGATTACTTTCGACTTTCCCACCGTCGCTTTCTCCATGGACAGGATATACCCTTTCAGGAAAAAGGAAAGCTCCGGCAAAGCCAAATGGTACGAAGACATCACCCTGCAATATGACGCTAACCTGAAAAATACGCTCACAGGCAAGGAAGGCGACCTTTTCACTCCCAAAAATTTCAAACGAATGAAAAACGGATTCCAGCACAAAGTCCCGTTTTCCATCAACTTCAAGGCTTTGAAATTCCTTAATATCACCCCTTCCATGAACTATAACGGCGTGCTGTACAACAGCCGGATACGAAGAACTTACCTGAACGATTCGATTTCGTCGAGCGGACAGCGGGGTATCGTCCTCACAGATACCATCTACGGGCTTACTTACGCCCACTCACTCTCCCCAAGCCTCTCCATTTCGGCCAACTCGAAATTCTACCTGATGAACATCTATGGCCCCAACTCCAAAATCGAAGCTATCCGCACCGTCATCTCACCCACGGCAAGCATTAATTATGTCCCCGACATGAGTAGCCTCTTCAATTACTATAGAACCTACATCGACAATGCAGGACGAGAGCAAAAATACTCCATGTACGACGGTTCCATATTCGGAACGCCCACGTCGCCGGGACAAAGCGGATCCGTATCGGTAGGATTGAACGGAAACGTCGAGATGAAAGTACGTTCGGATAAAGACACTACCGGCATATCCAAAAAAGTAAAAATCCTCGACCGCATAGACGCCCGCAGTTCCTACAATATCTTCGCCGATTCGATGAAATGGTCGAACGTATCCCTGTCGGCAAGCACCACCATCGCAGGCATCAACTTCACAGTGACGGGCGCCGTGGATCCCTACAAGCTAACCCCTGCCGGCACAAGGATAGACCGCTTCGGACCACGCCTGACCAACGTCAATTTCAACACGGGCATTACCCTCCCTTTTTCTAAAGGCCAAAAAAGCGGCGAAGAAACAGATAACAAAGAAAAGGGAAAAACAAAAAGCAGCAGCAGCAACGGCTACGACTATTTCAACGTGCCGTGGAACCTGACCGTCAGCTATTCGATGAACTACTCCAAACCCACCTTCGAGGGGAAATTTACCCAAAACCTGAACTTCTCCGGCAGTATCACCCTCACCCCAAAATGGTCGCTCAATTTCCAGTCGGCGTACGACTTCGACGCAAAAAAAATATCCTACATGACCGCCACCATACAGCGCGACCTGCATTGCTGGACAATGAGCCTCAACTTCGCCCCTTTCGGAAGCGCCAAATACTTCTTTTTCCAAATCAATGTGAAATCAGGAACCTTACGCGACCTCAAATACGAAAAACGCAGGACACAACAGGATTTTTCCATCAATCCATGGTAATCCCAAATCATAAAACAAAATCAGTATATCAAAAACAAACAGATATGGAAAACAAAATTTTATATACGGTCACCATTTTTTCAGAGAATACGGTTGGCTTGCTTAATCAGGTGACCGCCGTATTCACGCGCCGGCAACTCAACATCGAAACACTGTCGGTGTCGCCGTCGGCCATTAAAGGCATCCACAAGTTCACCATCACGGTCTTTTCCGACAGGGCGACCATCGAAAAAGTAGTGCTGAGCATAGACAAGCGCGTGGATATACTCAAATCGTACTACCACACCGACGAAGACCTGATTCATCAGGAAATAGCGCTGTACAAGCTGCCCACATCCGAATTTCTCGACCGGACGCCGGTAGAATCGCTTATCCGGAAACACAACGCTATCATCCTCGAAATCACCAAAGACATTGTGGTAATCGAAAAAACGGGACACTACGCCGACACGCAAGCCCTTTTCACCGAATTGAGCGAAAAAGTGAAGGTATTGCAGTTTATCCGGTCGGGGCGAATCGCTATTACCCGTTCGGTAACGGAACGCTTGAGCGATATGCTGGCAGAAATCGAAGACCGCCGGAAAAGAAAAGAAAAAAAATTATCCCATCAAGATACGAAAAATGAATAATCCAATTGTAGGCATATACGCCTTTCCGCTGGAAGCATACACAAGCGACTTCCGCGGCAAACCAACCCTGCACGCGATAGGCGGCGTCCTGATGCAGGCCGCCACCCGCCATGCGGAAGAACGCGGATTCGGATACTCGGCAATGAACGAACAAAACCGCGCATGGGTATTGTCGAGACTTGCCATTGAAATGCGCCGTTTCCCAATCAACGACCACCAAATCCGTGTCCGCACATGGGTACCGGAAATCAACAGACTGTTTACCGAACGATGCTTCTCCCTGAACGACAGCGCCGGCAACCACATCGGCGACGCACGTTCGCTGTGGGCGGCTATCGACCTCGAAACCCGCAAACCAACCGTCATCACCGACATGCCCGGATTCGACCGGTTTATCTGCCGGGAACCGTCTGCCATCGAAAACGTGCGAAAAATACCACCCATCAAGGAAAATTGCACAGTGGAATCCTTTACGGTCAAATACAGCGACCTCGACATTAACGGCCACCTGAACAGCATCAAGTACATCGAACACCTTTCGGATACCTTCCCCGTGGAAATGTACCAGCAACAGGACGTCCGCCGGTTTGAAATCTGCTACACGGCAGAAGGACGCTACGGCGCACAATTGGACATCCTGAAAAAAGAAGACCATGACGGAGTCTTTGTAATGGAAATCAAAAACAGCGAAAAAACCATCTGTTCGGCGAGAGTAAGCTGGGGAATCAACCGTTAAAGGATATAATACCGAGAAAATCATGTATATTTGCGCGGTAAACTTTATTAAAATAATATGAATATGGAAGAATATCAATTAAAATCAATCATCGACCGTTTTGATACCGAAGGAACGGTAAAATCGGTCGCCCCACTGGGAGCAGGACACATCAACGATTCCTACAAGGTGCTGACCACGCCCGACAGCGCCGCCGATTACGTTCTGCAACGCATCAACCATCATATATTCCGGAACGTGGAAGCCCTGCAAAACAACATATTCAGGGTAACGGAACATATACGGAAAAAACTCTCCGAAAGAGGCGTCGCCAACTTGCAGGACAGGGTGCTCCAACTGATACCCGCCAAAAACGGTAAACTTTTTTATCGGGATGAAGACGGCAATTACTGGCGCCTGCTTTATTTCATTCCCAACAGTATCAGTTACGAAGAGGTAACCCCCGCACTGTCGGAACAGGCAGGGCTTGCTTTTGGCGATTTCCAGTCCATGCTTGCCGACCTTCCCGGCGAACCGTTGGCAGAAACCATTCCCAACTTTCATAACATGGAAAGCCGGCTGGCTACCTTCCGGCAAGCAGTGAAGGACAATAAAGCGCAACGCCTGCAAAAAACACAACAAATGGCAGACGAAATTGAAAAACGCGCCGAAGAAATGTGCCTGCCCGAACGCCTGCACCGCGAAGGCCAACTGCCCAAACGCATCAACCATTGTGATACGAAAGTCAACAATGTGCTGTTTGATAAAAGCGGTAACGTGCTTTGCGTGGTAGACCTGGACACGGTAATGCCGGGTTATGTACTCAGCGATTTCGGCGATTTCATGCGAACAGGCGCCAATACCGGCGCAGAAGACGACGCCAATCCGGATAATATTTCTCTCAACATGGACATCTTCAAGGCTTATACCAAAGGTTATCTCGCGAAAGCCAAGTCGTTCCTGCTACCGGTGGAAATCGACCATCTCGCATTCGGCGCAAAACTGCTGACATACATGCAAACTGTCCGTTTCTTTGCCGATTATCTCGACGGCGACCTGTATTACAAAATCCATTCGCCCGAACATAACTGGATACGCACCATAGCGCAATTCAAACTGTTGCAGGACATGGAAAACAAATATGACCTTATGCGGAAAACCGTCGCCGACGCAATAAAATAACGTGAGTTCGATGTAAGAAAAGGTTGAAAATATTAGGAAAAGAGATAAGAAGTTCGCATCTTTAAAGAAATAATAAACAAAAAGTTACGAAACAAAATATCGGCGGCGCCGTGAAAAGTATGTTGTCATAAAAATTTAGCAATCAGGAATAAAAGGCATATTCTTGCAAAATGAAAATAACAATCCTGCTCCATTGTCCCGATTGCCAAGGCACAAAGATAAAGAAAAACTTGTGTTTTCATTTTATGCGTTTGAAAAACTCACGCTTTTCATGTACTTTTGCATTCGGAGAAAGGTAAACTTTTCTGAGAAAGGATAAAAACATAAAGTTCATTGGTTTTATTTAATAATTATACACATGAAAAAGATTAGTTTCTTGATTTTATTGTTGCTTGCGCCGGGCTTTGTCAGCTTGGCCGGCGAGCC
>JAIRLS010000229.1 GCA_031259205.1 Bacteroidales bacterium
GGAAAGCAAAGAAACGCTGACCAAAACAATGTTGATTACCCAAAAACACAAGTCAATCGCTCAACTTTTTGACCAAGATTTCTGGAAAAATTTGTAGGTGTCGCATTGTCAAAGTCAGGCGAAAGGGGCGTTCCTTTTTTCCGAAAGGGACGTTCCTTTTTTCCGAAAGGGGAGCGTTCTTGCCGAATTGAATACTTCTGTTACTCTTTTTTTGTTTTATCCTTCAGAATTACTTCTTTTTAATTTCCAGTGCAAACACAGGATGGCGGCTGTGATAAGCCGGATTTGGGTTAATTCTTTTTTTGAGGCGCTATTAGTCAGTGGGCTGTTCCATCCATGTTTTATTTCCCGCTTTCTTCCTATCCCTCTTAAAAGTCCTTTCAGGACGTTCCGCATTCTCCAAAGCGGATGGCTTTCAGGCGAGAGGCTTTCGCCTCTACATTCAGGCGCACGCCGTGCGCCTCTACATTCGTGTATTCGTGGAGGTCAAAAGAATTGTTTTTCATAGCACCTCAAAAAAAGAATTAACCTTTATTCTACATGCTTGGAAATCTTAAGATATTCATCTAACTTTGCAAAACAGTTAAACGTTATTTCTGTTTGAATATGAAGATTTTGGGTATGGGGAATGCTTTGGTGGACATTGTAACCGAGCTTCCCAACGATCTGTTATTAAAGGATCTGTCCCTGCAAAAGGGAAGCATGCAATTGGTAGATAAAGACTTTTCGGACAAAGTCCGGGAAAAGATCAGCCGTTTGCCCTGCATTGAGAAGTCGGGAGGATCGGCAGCCAACACGATATGCGGACTGGCGTCGCTGGGTGTTGAGGCGGCATTTATCGGGAAAATAGGGAGAGACCGGCTGGGCGAAGTTTTCCGGAGTGATTTGGAGCATCACGGAGTAACGCCGTTGATGCGGTTCGGCGATACCGAAACAGGGCTGGCCTTGGCGCTGGTCAGCCGCAACAGCGAACGTACTTTTGCCACTTACCTCGGTGCAGCGGTAGAAATGGAGCCTTCCCATCTGGACGCCGCTTTCTTCAAAGGATATACCCATTTCTACATTGAAGGATACCTGATGCAGCACTACGAGTTGATAAGGAGAGCGGTAGAGCTGGCAAAAGACGCAGGATTAGATGTGATTATCGACATGGCAAGTTTTAACGTGGTGGAAGACAATCGTGATTTCCTGCATTTCCTGATAAAAGAATATGCTGATGTTGTGTTTGCCAATGCCGACGAAGCAAGAGCCTTTACCGGACGCCGGAAACCGGAAGAAGCCCTGCAAAAGATAGCCGAAGACTGCTGGATAACAGTGGTGAAAACCGGCGCAAACGGTTCGCTCGTGCAGAACGGAAAGAAGGTTTACCGGATTCCCGCACGGAAAGTGAACTGTATTGATACCACCGGCGCCGGCGACTTGTATGCTGCCGGTTTCCTGTATGGACTGCATCTTAATCTGAAATTCGATTTGTGTGGTGAAATAGGCTCGATTCTTGCCGGTAAGGTAATTGAAGTGATGGGGGCTAAAATTCCGGACGACGAATGGCCGGAAATCAGGGAATTGATAAAACAGACGCTTTATAAACAGGTAAAATAGAACGATGCTTATCCGTACCGCCGAATTTGTCAAGAGCAGCGCCTCGCTCAAAGAGTGTCCCCCACCCGACAGGCCTGAATACGCCTTTGTCGGAAGATCCAATGTGGGCAAATCGTCGTTAATCAACATGCTATGCAGCAACAAACGGTTAGCCAAAACATCTTCCACTCCGGGAAAAACACGTCTGATCAATCATTTTTCCATCAATAACAGTTGGTATCTGGTGGATTTACCGGGCTACGGCTATGCAAAATTGCCAAAATCCATGATCTACACATTCGACAAAACTTTGTCCGGTTATCTTACCCGACGGGACAATCTTTTTTGCGTCTTCGTATTGATTGATTCGCGAATCCCGCCCCAATCCATTGACATGCGTTTCATCCATCAATTAGGGAAACAGCAGATCCCTTTCGCCCTCGTCTTTACCAAAACCGATAAGATTGGTCAACAGAAGCGAAGCAGCCACATCAGCGAATTTAAAGCTAAAATCATGGAAGAATGGGAAGAATTACCGCCCTGCTTCTACACTTCGATCATTGACAAAAGCGGAAAAGCGGAAATATTGGAATTTGTGGAAAAATGCAACTTAAACGCGCCGGCTCAAGTAAACCCTGCTTCTGCCGGTTCGACGCCGTACCACGAACCGTGCGATAGCTTTGAAATGTCTGGCAAATATACAAATTACGAATAGTCCCTGCATAGTTACAAAAAAACTCATTCACACCCTAAAAATCACTAAAATGAAACACAAATTATTACCCGTTTTGGGCAGCATGGCGACTGCGACTGCGACTGCATTTGCGGCAGAGCCTGTTAATTTCGTCATTATTAACCTCGACGATGTAGGATATGGCGATTTTTCATACAATGGCGCGTATGGTTACACAACGCCTCACATCGATCGCATGGCTGCCGAAGGGATGCGGTTGACGCATTTTTTGGCGGCACAGCCCATCAGCGGTGCGTCGCGTGCCGGTTTACTGACCGGTTGTTATCCGAATCGCATCGGTTTTTCAGGCGCTCCGGGCCCCCATTCTGTTTACGGTATCCATCCGGATGAAATGACACTGGGGGAATTACTGAAACAAAAAGACTATCAAACGGCTATATACGGAAAATGGCATCTGGGCGACGCCCGGTCGTTCCTTCCCCTGCAAAACGGATTCGACGAATATTACGGTTTACCCTATTCCAACGATATGTGGCCGTTTCATCCGCAACAAGGGGAGGTATTTAAATTCCCCGACCTGCCGACTTACGAGGGGAACGACGTCATCGGATACAACACCGACCAATCCAAGTTTACCACAGATTACACGGAACGCGCCGTTCGCTTTATCCGGAAAAACAGGAAAAGACCCTTCTTTATTTATCTGGCACATTCCATGCCCCACGTACCTTTGGCCGTATCCGACAAGTTCAAAGGCAAGAGCGAACAGGGACTGTTCGGTGACGTGATGATGGAAATCGACTGGAGCGTGGGTGAAATATTGAAGACGCTACGGGAAACAGGATTGGAAAAAAATACGCTGGTAATACTCACTTCCGATAACGGGCCGTGGGCCAATTACGGCAATCATGCCGGTTCCGCAGGAGGTTTGCGCGAAGCCAAAGCCAGCACCTTTGACGGTGGCAACCGCATACCGTGCGTCATGTATTGGAAAGGACGCATTGCGCCGGGATCCACCTGTAACCGGCTGGCGTCCAACATTGATCTTTTTCCGACACTGGCCGAACTCAGCCACGCACCGTTGCCGGAAAGAAAAATTGACGGCGTTAGCCTTGTCCCGCTGATCAACCAAGTGAAAGACGCCTGCCCGAGAAAACTCTTCGCCTACTATTTTCATAAAAACGACTTGGAAGCCATTACCGACGGCGCTTTTAAACTGCTTTTTCCGCACCGCCACATTACTTACGGGGCACACCTGCCCGGCAACGATGGAAAACCCGGAAAAATCTCAAATCTACATATTGATCGGATCGAACTGTACGATTTACGCCGTGATCCGGGTGAACGATACAATGTCGCCGACCAATATCCGGACGTCGTTACACAACTTACAAAATCGGCCGATATGATACGGGAAGATCTGGGCGACGACCTGACCAAAATAAAAGGAAAAGAACGCCGATCCCCTGGATGGACAAAAGATTACAATTATACTGCCGGACAATAAGAAGGCGCTCACTCCAAATCTCCCACAAAACCGTCGCAAATCCGGCTTAATTCTTTTATTGAGGCGCTATGAAAAACAATTCTTCCGACCTCCACGAAGGCGCGTCTGTAGAGACGCACGGCGTGCGTCTAAATGCGCTTTGGAGAATGCGGAACGTCCTGAAAGGACTTTTAAGAAGGATAGTAAGAAAGCGGGAAACAAAACACGGATGGAACAGTCCACTGACCATAGCGCCTCAAAAAAAGAATTAACCATTTTTCGTTTGTGTGTAATCTAAGATTTTATGCTAACTTTACGCCCAGATGTAAGTCTATTTTATGTTTTTTTTACTATCACAAAAACAGGTGAAGTCTCACACATATCAAAGTGTTGTATAATTTATTTTATATCAACGCTTTGTCTTTTTTGGATAACTCGTGAGTGCGGATTTAAGGTTTTATGCGCTTGGAAAACTCATGCTTTTTATGTAGTTTTGCCAACAAAGAATGGGTTGTATTCTTATAATTATCATAAAATATTTAACAGTCATGAAAAAAGGTGTTTATCTTTTGATGGTATCATTGTTGTATTCCCTGCATTGTTGCATCGCTCAGCAAACAGTTATTACCTGTGAAACAGGAGATTTTCGGGTCAGTACGCTGTCTGATGGTGGCCGTGACGCCGATCCTTCCCTGTTGGTCGGCGCTACGCCCGAAATACTGGAAAAATGTCTTCCCAATGGAAGTTTTCCACTTCATACACATGCCTTTCTGATACATACGCCGGATAAAAACATCCTGATTGACGCCGGTGTCGGGAAAAATCTGTTATCAAAAAATCTGCCTTCTTTGGACATTTCTGTGGAACAGATTCACGTTATCCTGCTTACCCACATGCATGGAGATCACATTGGAGGATTGATGCGCGACGGAAAGAAGGCTTTTCCACAAGCAGAACTTTACGTTTCGCAAGCGGAATATGATTATTGGATGGGAATGAAAGAGCGGGGCGAAAACGTCCGCAAAACGCTGGATGCCTACAGGGACAAGTTACATCTGTTTGTTCCCGGCGAGTTGGGAAAAGCAACGGCTGACCTCGTTCCCGGCATCAAGCCTGTCGCTGCTTACGGGCACACTCCGGGACATACGGCTTATCTGGTCGAGTCGGCCGGGAAAAAACTGCTTGTCTGGGGAGATCTAACCCATGCTGTGGCCGTACAAATGCCGCATCCGGAAGTGGCGCTCTCTTTTGACGTCAATCCTCAACAGGCTGTCCAAACACGCAAGCGCATCCTGGATTATGTGCAGAAAAATGGAATCCGTGTGGCCGGCGCACATATCCCGTTTCCTGCTGTCGGGGATATCGAAATCGGGAAAGAAGGAGGGTACGGTTTTACGCCTCTTTCCGCCTCAAAGTAAATATGAAAGCCGGCGAAGGATCGCGGGGCGTTATTTACCGCAGTATTTAATGAAATATTTTCCGGCTTCCCTACTGCCCAGTTCCATCGCTTTTTGCCAGTAATGGCACGCATCGCCGGATTTGTTCTCTTGATGCAGCGCAATTCCTTTCTTCAGCCATATTTCAGGCGAACAGGGGTTAAGATCCAGCGCCTGTGCAAGGTCGTCATTGGCTTGTGAATAGTGGCCGGCTTTGATGTAAGCGGAAGCACGCGCCGTAAAATAGTCCGGGCGGGTGTTGTCGCCGTTAATCAACACAGACAAATATTCGGCGCCTTCCAGAGGATTGCCGCCTTCCGTTTCGGTAATTCCCATCTGATAAAGCGCTTTCGCATCCTCCGGCAGATAGGTGAAATAAAAGCGGATATCTTTACGGGCTTCATCATACCGTTTGACGGAACGAAACGCCTCCGCCCGCTGTAAATAAGCGTCCAGCCGGTACGGATCCGTCCGTATGGCGTTTTGCGCAAGTTCCAGCGCCAATTCGTTTTTTTGTAGCCGGAGGGCTATGGCGGACGCCCTGAGACAGTGATCGGCATTGTTTCGCAGGCGTATCGCCGAGCGATAACTTTCCAGCGCCGGCTGATCTTCTCCCATGGCTTCGTAAACTTGAGCACGCAATGTCCATAACCTGACGGAGGATGTATTCCGTGCAAGATTTTCGTCAATCACAGCCAGCGCGTCAGTGTATTTTTTCCGTTTCAGCAGCGAGGCTGCATCGGACGCCTTCTTTTCCGAAGCGTTGTACCAGTCTTTTTCCCAAAGCATTCGCCATTCCTTGCTGTGTTCGATTTTTTCCAGTGCAGAGTCAAGCTGTAACTCGCTTTCGAAAAGTTTTTCCCGTCGTCCCAAATATTTTTTCAGATGTTCAACAGCTTGGACAGGCCGGTTCATCATGGCATAAATCCGTGCCGTATACAACTGCGCTTCGGGCTGTTCGACGGCTTCGAAAACCTTGATGGCTTCATCGTACTGTTCCGAGAAATAGTAACTTTCACCCAGTGTGAACAGCATGTTCTTTGTCCGCTTATTTTCGGGAACGGACAGGATGGCTTCTGCCGCAACCTGATATTGCTGCAACTGCATGGCTGCTTTGGAACGAAAATAAGCCTCTTCCAAATTCTGCCCGCTAACGGCAACCGCAAGCGTCAATAATGCTAATATGAATGAGAAGTGCTTCAATTTACTTGTTTTCCAATGAGCGGTAAATTTAATGATTTTATTTTATGGATGGACGGCTTTGCCGGACTCATGGAGCGGACGGGATCTTTCTTCTTATCTGGTTGCATCCGCAACGCCTCTCCAATAGCCGATTGATTCCGCCAATCCTGCCAAAGGATCGTTCATATCCTTTTCAAATTCAAGACTGCATGCGCCGGAATATTTCACTTTGCGGAGCATCCGTACCAGTGCGGGGATATTAATTACTCCGCGACCCATTTCACAGGTTTTTCCTTCTTTACTGGCGGCAGTCACGTTTTTGATGTGCATGTCGAATACCCGGTGTGCGTATTTTTTCAGGTCGTCGATGGGGTCGAATCCGTCGCGCATGTCGTGTCCTACGTCAAGGCACATACCGATGCGCGGGTCAAGGTCTTTTACATGGTCTATCACGTCTTTTGCGTTGGGATAGGTCTTAATGTCGGGGCCATGAATGTGGATGGCGTAGTGAAAATCGTATTCTTTCACTTTTTTGTCCACGTAGGGTAAAAGTTCGTAGTTGGGAACTCCCACGATCAGTTTTACGCCTGTCCGTTTCGCATAGGCGAATCCTCTGTCGACTTCGGCTTCGGACTTCATGTATATCGGCCCTACGGCATAACCGGTCACACCCTTGGAAGCCAGTTTGGCATGAAATTCTGCTATCTGCGCTTCATTACTGTCCAATGGCAGGTGAAAATCTTTGATACACAGGTAATGTACATCCATGCGTTGCATCATTGCCAGCGACTGGTCAATATCGAATCTGACAAAACTGTAGCCGGCAATAGCCAGTTTGAACAGTTCATCTTTCGCTGAATGGCCGGTTGTTTTCCCGTAAAGTTCGCTTCCGGCGAGAGGGATGGCCCCTATCGTCAATAAGCCGGCGCCTGCTTTCTTTACAAAGTTCCTTCTTGTTATCATGATTGATTTTTTAAAATTATGATCTATTCAAATATGTGTGTTTTTTTATTCAGGTACAAATGTACGGATTTCTTTCCGATAAAAAAAAATCACTACTGACCGACAAACTTGAAAATTTGCCGGTTTTTTTTGTTATCATATTGATTTTTTGTTGTTTGATTTTTCGGTCGTGGGTTAAATCAACTGATAAAATTATTTCGATAATTACCTGTCCTAATAATACTTTTCGATATACCATTCGATAACATTATCGTGTACAGGTTCACTTTTTGAAAAAAATATCTGCCCGAAGCAAAAGGGCAGATGCTCATTCTTCGTCGTTTTGTAAACTTATATCAAGGCAAGGCGTATCATTTTTTACCGAACAATAGTGAGATCATAACAGTCAGGAACTCTACCAAACGTTTCATCATAAAATTTCTCTATAAAATCCCTCAAAGTCATCAGCTCATTATCATGACTCAACACAGAGACGTACGAAAAAAGACGTTATTCGAGCGTCTTTTTTCGTACAGGTACACAGGGAGATATTTTGGGGAGCGGGAGAATTTTCCATGAAAAAAACGCGATGAATTTTGTAATCAATTGAAAAAATATTATTTTTGCGCGAGTTTTTATCAACGGACAGGGGACTATATCCCCTTTCTTTATATGTTAAAGGCATGATTTCAAAGGAAGTCGTCAAGGAAGTCGTATTATCCGCCATCGGAGGCGGCGCCATCTTCATGGTGGACGCCAGTGTAGATGCATCCGGCCGGATTCGGGTGGAAGCAGACACGCCGGAGGGGATTACTATTGACGAGTGCGCCGCTCTCAGCAAGGCGATAGAAGCACAACTCGACCGCTACGGCGGCGAGTTCGAACTGGAAGTATCATCGCCCGGGCTGACTTCCCCCCTCAAGGTGGCGGAACAGTATCGCAAAAATTGCGGCAGAACGGTAGAAGTGATGAAAGAAAACGGACAAAAAATCAGCGGAAAGCTAAAATTCGTCAACGACGAAGGAATAGTGCTGGAAATAACGGTAAAAACCAAGACGGAAGGATCCAAGCGTTTGCAAACGGAACACAAGGATCAGCCGTTAAGTTTTAAAGAGATTAAGTCAACCAGAGTTGCAATAAATTTTAATTAATTTGACAATGGAAAATTTAAAATTATTGGACACCTTTGCGGAGTTTAAAGAGTTAAAAAACATCGACCGTCCTACGATGATGAGCGTGTTGGAGGATGTTTTCCGCACCACGCTGGCAAAACAGTACGAATCGGCAGATAATTTCGATATCATTATTAATATAGACAAGGGCGACTTTGAAATCTGGAGAAACCGGAAAGTGGTTGATGACAATGAATTTACCAATCCGAATCTTCAAATTCCCCTGTCGGAAGCCAAAAAGATAGACGAAGACTACGAAGTGGGAGAAGACGTTACGGAAGAAGTAAAAATGTCGGATTTCGCACGCAGGTCTATCCTGTCGTTGCGGCAAAACCTGTCCGCCCGCATCATGGAACTCGAAAAAGGCAACATCTATGCCAAGTACAAGGATCGTATCGGCGAAATCATTACGGGCGAGGTTTATCAGGTATGGAAGCGTGAAATCCTGATTCTGGACGATGACGGCAACGAACTGATTCTTCCCAAAAACGAACAGATCCCCTCCGACCACTACCGCAAGGGCGACACCCTGCGCGCCGTGGTGCTGCGGGTAGAAATGCGGGGCAACAACCCCCTGATCATCCTCTCGCGAACGGCGCCGGTATTCATGGAACGCCTGTTTGAACTGGAAGTGCCGGAAATCTTCGACGGGCTTATCACCATCAAGAAAGTGGTGCGTCTGCCGGGCGAAAAAGCCAAAATTGCCGTTGAATCCTACGACGACCGCATAGATCCCGTAGGCGCCTGCGTAGGTATGAAAGGCTCGCGAATCCACGGTATCGTCAGGGAATTGCGCAACGAAAACATTGACGTGATCAACTTCACCAACAATTTACAGTTGTACATCACTCGTGCATTAAGCCCCGCCAAAGTGACCTCCGTCAAGATCAACGAAGTTGACAAACAAGTAGAAGTCTTCCTGAAAGCAAGCGAAGTATCGCTGGCCATCGGCAAAGGCGGTTCCAACATCAAACTGGCCAGCCAGTTGATCGGCTACGAAATCGACGTTTACCGCGAAACAGAAGAAGTAGAGGAAGAAGACGTCGACCTGAACGAATTTACGGATGAAATCGAATCTTGGGTCATTCAGGAACTGAAAAACATCGGTTGCGATACCGCTAAAAGCGTATTGGAACTCAGCATGGAAGATCTGGTAAAACGCACCGACCTCGAAGAAGAAACCATTCGCGAGGTAAGGCGAATACTGGAAGCGGAATTTGAATAAAAAAACTTTTGTTCAAATCTCGGTAACGAATAATAAAAGTGTAAACTGAAAATTACGGACAGATGAAGACGTAAGCAAATTTTAGTCAACACTTCATTTGATAATTAAAAGAAAAGCGATATTATGTCGGAAGTGAAAGAAGTAAGATTAATAAAAGCAGCCAAGGAGTTCAACGTGGCAACTTCTACTATTGTCGATTTTTTAAAGAAAAAAGGGCATGATATCGACAGTAATCCCAATTCAAAACTGTCTCCCGAATGGTATGCCCTCCTTGCCAAAGAATACAGTTCCGACATTAAAGCAAAGATAGAAGCGGAACAGATCAGCTTAAAAGGCTTCCGCGAAAAAAAAGAAACAGACGCCGAACACGCCCTGAAAGAATTAAAAAAGTTGCGTGAAGAAGAGGAAGAAGACAATATGCCGGACATCCTGATCAAAGATACCGCTTCCGGAAAACTGACTTCACTGACCTCCCTTTCACAAGAAAAAGAAAAAGAGAAAGAAAAGGAAAAAGAACGGGAAAGAGAGAAGGAAAAAGAAAAAGAGAAAGAAAACAAGATTCAACTTACGATCAAAGGCAAACTGGAAGATTTTGTAAAGCCTCAACCGAAAGAGCCTTTGCCCGAACAACCGGCGGAAATTCAACCCGAAGCAAGTTCGCAACAGCCGGAAACGCCACCGGAAACGCCGTCCGGGGAAACGCCGCTTGCCGAAAAAGAACAAGCCGCGCCCGAAGAGAAACCGGCGGAACAAAAAGTAATCAGGCTGGTAGAAACGGTAAAACTGGAAGGCCCCCACCTGACAGGCGAAAAGATTGACCTCAACCAAAACTGGAATACCAAACCGGCCAAAAAAACGCGGCAGGAACTTGAAAAAGAACGAAGAGCCCGTGTGCAACAGCACAAAAATGCTGTCGCCGCCGCCAAACTGGCCGAACAAAAGAAGAACAAACAGCTTTCGGAAACCCAGCGCAAGCCCGAACACCTCAACTTGCCGGGAATCCGTCTTGAAGGTCCGGTGGTCGTCGGTGAAATTTCTTTGACTCCCGACGCCCAGAAAGGGAAAAGAAAACGTATCCCCAAAGACACCCAAAAAATCGAATATGCAAATAACAAACAGCAGAAAAAGCCGGATACGCATCAGGGAAAAAGGAAGAAAAAAGCGCTTCACACAGCCATCAACGATGAAGACGTTCAAAAACAGGTAAAAGAAACCCTGCTCAGGCTGACGTCCAAAAATTCAAAATCCAAAAGTTCAAAATACCGGCGCGACAAAAGAGAAGCCATCAGCCAGCGGATACAGGAAGAGGAAGAACAAATGCAATTGCAGCAAAACGTGCTGAAAGTGACCGAATTTGCTTCCGTCAACGAATTGGCGTCCCTAATGAACGTTCCCGTAAATCAGGTGATTGGGACTTGCATGGCCATGGGACTGATCGTATCCATCAACCAGCGGTTGGACGCGGAAACCATGGCGCTGGTAGCCGACGAATTTCATTTCAAAGTGGAATTTATCGGCGCCGACGAACAAAACGTAACGGAAGAAAGGGATTCCGAAGAAGATTTGCTTCCGCGTCCGCCTATTGTCACCGTCATGGGGCATGTGGATCACGGGAAAACCAAACTGCTGGACTATATCCGCAACACCAACGTGATTGCAGGCGAAGCAGGCGGTATCACACAGCACATCGGCGCCTACAACGTGCAACTGGAAAACGGGCGACAGATTACCTTCCTTGACACGCCCGGCCACGAAGCTTTTACAGCCATGCGTGCACGCGGAGCCAAAATCACCGACGTAGTCATCATCGTAGTGGCTGCCGACGACGGCGTGAAACAACAAACGATCGAGGCCATCAATCACGCATCGGCAGCAGGCGTCCCGATTGTTTTTGCCATCAATAAAATCGACAAGCCCGACGCCAATCCCGACAAGGTAAAGGAAGAACTGGCCAACATGAACTATCTGATAGAAGAATGGGGCGGAAAATACCAGTCGCAGGATATTTCCGCCAAAGCGGGCATTAACGTGGATTTGCTGCTGGAGAAAGTATTGCTGGAAGCCGAGTTGCTGGAATTGAAAGCCAATCCCAAGCGGCTTGCCGTCGGTTCGGTACTGGAATCGTCATTAGACAAAGGGCGCGGCTATGTGGCTACCGTACTGGTGCAAAACGGCACGTTGCGCACCGGCGACGTCGTACTTGCAGGTAACTATGCCGGCCATGTCAAAGCCATGTATAACGAACGCAACCAGAAAATCGAAGAAGCAGGCCCCTCCATGCCGCTGCTGCTATTAGGACTGGACGGCGCTCCGCAAGCCGGCGATTCGCTCAACGTCATGAACGATTTCCGCGAAGCCCGCGATATAGCCGCCAAACGAAGCCAGCTACAACGCGAACAGGGAATGCGTACCAAAAAACACATCACCCTCGACGAAATAGGCCGTCGCATCGCCATCGGCAACTTCCAGGAACTGAACATCATCGTGAAAGGCGATGTGGACGGTTCCATCGAAGCCCTGTCCGATTCGCTCATCAAACTTTCCACTCCCGAAATACAGGTCAACGTCATCCACAAGGCGGTCGGCCAGATTTCCGAATCGGACGTATCGCTGGCTGCCGCATCCAATGCCGTCATTGTCGGATTTCAGGTACGCCCTTCGCAGAATGCCCGTAAACTTGCCGAACAGGAACAAATCGACGTGCGTATCTATTCCATCATCTACGACGCCATCGAAGAAATCAAGGCGGCAATGGAAGGCATGCTGTCGCCCGAAATCAAGGAAGAAATCGTGGCCACCCTTGAAGTACTTGAAGTCTTCCGTATATCCAAAGTGGGAACTGTCGCAGGCTGTATCGTTCGAGAGGGAAAAATCACCCGCACCACGAAAGTACGCATTATCCGCGACGGCATCGTTATCCACTCCGGAGAAATAGGCACTCTCAAACGATTGAAAGAAGACGTCAAGGAAGTTTCTTCCGGATACGAATGTGGTCTGGACATTTCCAATTTCAACGATATTCAGGTAAAAGACATCATCGAAGGATACCACGAATTTGAGGTGAAGAAGAAACTGTAATCCCCGGCGACTTTAAAAAAATCATCCATGCGTTTGGAAATTCTAAAGTTTTCACGTATGTTTGCCCTGTCCTTACTGATAAGGATAAAACATGAATCGCCATCAAATTTGTCATGCTAAAAAAACTTTTCTTGCTGGACGCCTATGCGCTGATTTACCGCGGGTATTATGCCCTCATCCGTACGCCCATGTTCAATGCGTCCGGATTCAATACATCTGCCATTTTCGGCTTTGTCAACACTCTGGAAGAAGTACTGAACAAGGAAAAGCCAACGCATATTGCCGTCGCCTTCGATCCGCCCGTGCCTACGTTCCGCCACGAGATGTATCCCGAATACAAAGCCCAGCGGGAGGAAACGCCGGAAGAAATCCGGAAATCCGTTCCGCGCATACGCGAAATCATTGAGGCTTACCGTATCCCTGTCGTAGAATGCAACGGCTACGAAGCCGACGACGTTATCGGTACCATCGCCCGACAAGCCGCCGCACAAGGCTTCGACGTATACATGATGACGCCCGACAAGGATTATGCACAGTTAGTTACCGATCACGTCTTCATGTATAAACCGGCGCGGTCGGGAACAGAGGCCGAAATCCTCGATGCAGCAAAAGTGTGCGAGATCTACCGGATTCAGTCGCCGGCTCAATTCATAGAAATACTGGCGATCATGGGCGACAAGTCGGACAATGTGCCCGGCGTTAAAGGCATCGGAGAAGTAGGGGCAGTGAAGCTGATTGAAGAGTTCGGCACGGTAGAAAATTTATTGCAAAACATCGATTCCCTAAAAGGGAGTAACAAAGAAAAGATTCTTGAATATCAAGAAAACCTGATTCTGTCGAAAAAATTAGTCACTATCAGGACGGATGTGCCTGTTGAGTTTTCGGAAGATGCGTTTGCGTTCCAACCCCCCGATAAAGCCCGACTCATGGCGCTGTTCAAGGAATTTAACTTCCGGATGTTTCTGCGACGGATGGAAACACAAACCACACAGGCGAACATTCCGCAGCAGTTAAAACTTTTTGAAGACGCCGTTCAGGAAGAAATACCTGTCGATCGTGTATATCAACGAATCGACGACATTGCACACCACTATCATATTGCCGACACGCCGGAAAAACGGCGGGAACTCATCCGCCTGTTACAGCAACAGTCCATGTTTTGCTTCGATACGGAAACCACCGGACTGAAAACCTTCAACAGCGAACTGGTTGGCATGTCCTTTGCGATAAAACCGCACGAAGCATGGTATGTCCCGGTGCAACATCCTGCCGCCGGCAACGAACCATCGGTAATACACGAATTTAAGCCGGTCTTTGAAAATTCCGCCATCCGGAAAGTCGGTCAAAACCTGAAATTCGACATTCTTGCGCTGAAACAGTACGGCATAGAAGTGAAAGGCGAACTGTTCGACACCATGCTGGCACACTATCTCATCCAACCCGAACAGCGACACAACATGACCTTTCTGGCCGAAAAATACCTGGATTATTCACCTGTGGAAATAGAATCACTCATCGGCAAAAAAGGGAAAACGCAAAGCAACATGCGCGACGTATCTCTGGAAAAAATTGCCGAATATGCCGCCGAAGACGCCGATGTGACCTTGCAGTTGCAACAAAAATTAGCCGAACAGTTGCAGCAGTACGGCATGACCGGACTGGCTGCCGACGTGGAGATGCCTTTAGTGCATGTCCTTGCCGACATGGAAGCGGCAGGCGTGAAGATAGACGAAGCGGTAATGGCAGAATCGGGACAGGTATTGACGGTAGATATTAAAAAACTGGAAGAAGAGATTTTCGAGATGGCAGGCGTCCGTTTCAACATCGGTTCACCCAAACAGTTGGGCGACGTCCTGTTTGTAAAACTGGGCATCAACAAAGGCGAACGCACAAGAAAGAAAACCAAAACCCGACAATTCTCCACCAGCGAAGAAGTGCTTTCGGGAATAGCAGACCAACATCCTGTCATTTCGAAGATTCTGGAATACCGTGGTTTGAAAAAGTTGTTGTCCACTTATGTGGACGCCCTGCCCAAATTAATCAACCCCCGCACGGGAAAAATTCATACCTCATTCAATCAAGCCATTACTTCAACCGGACGGTTGTCGTCTACCGACCCAAACCTGCAAAATATTCCCATCCGCGAAGAACGGGGACGCGAAATACGCAAGGCCTTCATACCCGTCGATACGCAACATCTGCTGCTTTCGGCCGATTACTCGCAGATTGAACTTCGCCTGATGGCCCACATGAGCGCCGACGCCAACATGATGGAAGCTTTCCGTCAAAATGCAGACATTCACGCGGCTACGGCAGCGAAAATTTACGGCATCCAACTGCCGGACGTCACCTCCGACATGCGGCGCAAAGCCAAGACTGCCAATTTCGGCATCATCTACGGCATATCAAGTTTCGGACTGTCTCAACGGCTGGGTATCCCGCGTTCGGAAGCACAGGAACTCATTTCCGGCTATTTCGAAGCCTATCCGTGCGTGAGGCAGTATATGAACGAAGCCGTGAACAAAGCCCGCCGGACGGGATATGCCGTCACCCTGACGGGCCGCCGCCGCTATCTGCTCGACCTCTTTTCCGCCAACGCCGTCGTGAGGGGCATGGCAGAACGCTATGCCATCAACACCCCCATACAGGGATCCGCCGCCGACATTATCAAACTGGCCATGATCCGCATCCATGCCGCTTTTTCCGAACGCCGCCTGCAATCGAAAATGATACTGCAAGTACATGACGAATTAGTATTCGACGTGTTCCAGCACGAACTCGAAGAAGTGAAAACCATCGTCCGCAAGGAAATGGAAAATGCCTACCCGCTGAATATCCCTCTCACCGTGGAAATCGGCGTGGGACACAACTGGCTGGAAGCTCACTGACTGACTGCCGGATTCGGAACAGACGAAAAACCTGCC
>JAIRLS010000268.1 GCA_031259205.1 Bacteroidales bacterium
CATATCATCACTGACGCAATCTCTTTCGACGGGGCTGTATCAAAAGCCTGAAATCGTTGTTATTGCGAGGGCGTAGGCCGAAGCAATCCATTGATTTACTGACATTCCGGATTGCTTCAATGACGAAAAACTGACTTTTGATACACCCCCTTTGGAGAATGCGGAACGTCCTGAAAGGATGTTCCACATTCTCCAAAGCGGATGGAAACAGTCCGCTGACCCATAGCGCCTCAAAAAAAGAATGAACCGTGTTTTTTAATTTTGCACAATTCATTTTTCGTTTTTGAATGGTGAAATAATGTATCTTCCCTCTGTAAAAAACTTTTTTCATTTCGTGCGCGCTTGGAAATCGCAGAATTTTCATGTAATTTTGTACGAAATAGCGTAATTATGGAAATCCCGATATTGGTACAAAACGATGTGTGGCTAAAGCCTTATGCAGAGCATATTGCCCGTCGGAAATTGCGTGCAGACCGGAAAGAAGTTGAGTTGACCGGTAATGTTTCGCTGTCGGATTATGCGAACGGGTATCTGTATTTTGGGCTTCACCGCACTGCCGAGGGCTGGGTATTGCGTGAATGGGCGCCCAATGCCGTTGCCGTCTACATGGTCGGTGATTTTTCCGGCTGGCAGCCTGTTGATGAATATGCGTTTCATCCTCTTTCAGGCGGCGTATGGGAACTTGTGTTACCGGAGAAAAATCTTTGTCATGAGGCGCTGTACCGTCTGCTCATTCGTTGGAACGGCGGACAGGGAGAGCGCATCCCCTCTTATGCCAACCGTTGCTTGCAGGATGAGCAAACCAAGATTTTCAGTGCGCAAGTGTGGAACCCGAAAGAGCCGTATGTGTGGAAATCGCTTGACCGGAAAGGGAATACGGATAGCCCGCTGATTTACGAAAGTCATGCAGGCATGGCTACTGAAGAATACCGTGTAGGAAGTTTTACTGAATACCGCGACCACATCATCCCGTATATCAAGCGGTCAGGATACAATACCATACAGTTGATGGCCATTCAGGAACATCCGTATTACGGTTCCTTTGGCTACCATGTATCCAATTTTTTCGCAGTATCTTCCCGTTTCGGCACGCCGGACGACTTCAAATCGCTGGTGGACGCCGCACATGAACAGGGCTTGCGCGTCATCATGGATCTGGTGCACTCCCATTCGGTAAAAAATACCCACGAAGGACTGAACCTGTTTGACGGCACGCCATCCCTCTATTTCTACGGCGACGAACGGCGAAACCATCCTGCCTGGGATTCGCTGTGTTTCGATTACGGCAAGAACGAAGTGTTGCATTTCCTGCTGTCCAATTGCAAATACTGGCTGGACGAGTATCATCTGGACGGTTTCCGCTTCGACGGCATCACCAGCATGTTATATACCCACCACGGACTGGAAAGAAACTTTACGGAATACGCCATGTATTTCGACGGCTCGGAGAATACCGACGCTACCACCTATCTGATGCTGGCCAACCGACTGATTCATCAAGTGAAGCCTTCGGCCGTCACTGTCGCCGAAGAGATGAGCGGTATGCCCGGCATCGCTACTCCTGTTGACGAGGGAGGCATCGGCTTCGACTATCGACTTGCCATGGGTACGCCCGATTACTGGATTAAAATCATCAAGGAAAAGAAGGACGCGGAATGGAACGTAAGCGAACTCTACTATGAATTGACCAACAAACGTTCGGATGAGAAAACCATCGGCTACGTCGAATCGCACGATCAGGCGCTGGTAGGTGATAAAACCGTCTTTTTCAGGCTTGTGGAGCAGGAAATCTATCAACACATGTCAGTGAACGATAACAGTCCGGTCATCGACAGAGGGATAGCGCTGCACAAGCTGATAAGGCTTGTAACCCTTGCCACTGCCGGCAACGGCTACTTGTGTTTCATGGGAAACGAATTTGGACATCCCGAATGGATCGATTTTCCGCGCGAAGGCAATGGTTGGTCTTATCAGTATGCCCGCCGCCAATGGAATTTACTGCACAACCGGCAGCTAAAGTTCCGTTTTTTAGCTGAGTTCGACAGGGAAATGTTGGCCTTGGCGTCTAAGTACCGTCTTTTCGACCAGCCTGTCGAACGGCTGCTCGACGACCACGCACGGCAAATACTTGCTTTCCGCCGTTGCGGGCTTGTCTTTGTGTTCAATTTTCATCCCGCGCAGTCGTACGCCGGTTTCGGCATTCCGACGGGGTGTGGAAAGTTCCGCATCCTATTGAACAGCGACAACGCACGATTCAATGGCTTCGACCGTATAGACGAGTCCATCGAATATTTCACGGAAAGTATCTTTGACGACCGTCCCATGGAAAATACCTACCTGAAGGTGTATATCCCTGCTCGTTGTGCGTTGGTATTCAAAAAAATACCGGTTAAAAGCGTTTATGATTTATGAAAAGTTCATGATTCAAATCGGTCAAACCATTGTATCGCGCGACGTTGTTAAACAGCCCTTTGCATGCGACCTTTCCGGATGTAGGGGAATGTGTTGCGTGTACGGCGAATCGGGCGCTCCGCTTGACGACGGGGAAATAGCCCTGCTGGAACGCATCTATCCGCAAGTGAAACCCTACATGACACGCGAAGGCATTGAAGTGGTCGAAAAAGAAGGCGTTTATACGACGGACGCAGAAGGCGATAAAGTAACGCCGCTGATCGGCACGGAGGATTGCGCTTTTGCCGTTACCGACGGGAAAATTGTCGGATGCGCCATCGAGAAAGCCTACCGTCTTGGGAAAACGGATTTTTGCAAACCTGTGTCATGCCATTTATATCCTGTTCGCATTACCCGTTACACCGGTTTCGAGGCGGTGAACTATCATCAGTGGGATATCTGTTGCGAGGCGGTGAAAAAAGGGGAGAAAAGCGCCACCCCATTGTATGTTTTCCTGAAAGCGCCGCTGATACGGAAATATGGCGTCGAATGGTATGAACAATTGTGCATCGCCGCAAAGGCGATCCGTAACCAACCGTAGGCCATGAAACCGTTGAAACCCAAAAAGCGACTCGGGCAGCATTTTCTGAATGATGCTTCCATAGCGGAGAAAATCGTATCGTCATTGCAGGCGGAGAATATACGGCAGGTGGTAGAAGTAGGCCCCGGAACGGGAGCGCTAACCCCTTTTTTACTTCGCCACCGGCGTTTTGAAACACGTTTCATCGAGGTCGACGCCGATGCCGTTGCCTTTCTGGAAAACAAATATCCCGAAATAAAGGGAAAACTGCTGCATGTCGATTTTCTCCATTACCCGTTGGACGAGATGTATCATGAACCTGTCGCCGTCATTGGGAATTTTCCGTACAATATCTCTACCCAGATATTTTTCAAAATACTGGAAAACAGGAATCTGGTACGGGAGGTCGTTGGTATGTTGCAGAAGGAAGTCGCCGAACGCATTGCCGCACAAGCCGGCTCAAAGGTTTATGGTATCACCAGCGTGCTGTTGCAGGCTTTTTACGACATTGAATATCTGTTTACCGTTGACGAGCATGTATTTACGCCGCCTCCCAAAGTGAAATCGGGTGTTATCCGCCTCACGCGCAACCATGTGGATGCGCTTCCCTGTCATGAACCGCTGTTTGTACAGGTAGTCAAAACGGCTTTCAACCAGCGGCGCAAAATGTTGCGCAATTCCCTAAAACCCCTTTTGCCCGGCTTTCCGTCGGATTTTCACTTGTACGGAAAAAGACCGGAGCAACTTAGCGTGCAGGATTTCATAGAATTGACAAATTTTATTGAAAAAAATCTTCCGCCTGACCGTTTCAAAAAAAAAACCTGATTTTCTTCTATAAATTTCGAAAGACATTTTCCGGTTAATTCTTTTTTTGAGGCGCTATGAAAAACAATTCTTCTGACCTCCACTATAGCGCGAAGGCACGAAAGCACGAAGGCGCGAAGGCACGAATGTAGAGGCGCACGGCGTGCGCCTGAATGTAGAGGCGAAAGCCTCTCGCCTGAAAGCGCGAAAGCCATCCTTTGGAGAATGCGGAACGTCCTGAAAGGACGTAACTTTCATAACCGCAGGTCAACGACCTGCGGAAGCCTCTCCATAGTTTCTTCTGCCTGAAAGGCAGTACTTGTCCTGCCTTTGACTGCGTCGATTTTCAATTCAGGCAGCCGCACTGCTGCGGGAGGCCTCCTTTCCGCCGGTCAGCGACCGGCGGTTATGAAAATCAAGTCCCCAAAGGACTTTTAAGAGGGATGGGAAGAAAGCGGGAAACAAAATACGGATGGAACAGTCTACTGACCAATAGCACCTCAAAAAAAGAATTAACCATAATTTATGGCCGATAAAGTGTGAGTAATTTTATACTCCGCACGGTTTAAAATCGTGAGATAAACAGCAGACATCCCCCACAACCCATATTGAAGGTGCAAAGATAGATATTTGCATAATTAAATCAGCAATTTTTATCAATCACTTGCCAATATCCACCCCTGTTGGGGCCTATATGCTTTAAAAGCCCTTTGGATTTGAGTTTTGAAATGTTATTTTTTGTATTCCTGACGTTTATATTCACTTTTTCGCTTAATTCGGGAATGGTAACAAATTTATTATCGGATAT